>JAISMT010000158.1 GCA_031276585.1 Bifidobacteriaceae bacterium | reverse complement strand
CTATACCGTGCAGGGCGGGGTGGTTCTTCTGCAAACTGTGAGTCATCTCCGGCAGGGGGTTCTTTTTGTTGCTATACCGTTTAAGGTTGGGGTCTCCCTCGTTTGTGCAGGTTAATGGTCGGTCTTTCTGTGTCTATACCGTGCAGGGCGGGGTGGTTTTTCTGCAAACTGTGAGTCATCTCCGGCAGGGTCCATTCTGTTGCTATACCGCTCAAGGTTGGGGTCTCCCGCGTTTGTGCAGTTTAATAGTCGGTCTTTCTGTGTCTATACCGTGCAGGGCGGGAAGCTTTCGATCAGGGGCCCTCATTTGTAATGGTTTCAGTTAGACGTGGATCGCCATTGATCCACGCCTTCCGTACCAGACTAAGGCTTAGAGGCGCCCCACAAAACCTTCTCCCTACAGGCACTCAAGGAACTAGCCCCGCAAAAGCTCTTCGCTCCGCCCAGATCTTTTGTGAAGGTCGGGTCTGTCCGTGTAAACGGTGTGCGGATAGTCCGCAGGTAGGTTGGCTTCACGCTTATCAAATCCCACTTACGTGCGGATAGTCCGCAGGTAGGTGGGTTGGGTGGGGTGTGGATGGGCTGAGATGGGTGTGGAATCCCACTTATGTGCGGGGGGTCCGCAGGTAAGTGGAGTTGGCAGGGTGAAATCGGGGTGAATCCGGCTCTTGCCCCCACCTACGTGCGGATAGTCCGCAGGTAGGTTGGCTTCCTGCTTGTCAAATCCCACCTACGTGCGGATAGTCCGCAGGTAGGTGCACCGGGTGGGGTTTAAGAGGTCTCTGTTTATCGACTATGTCTAGGGTTACCATGGTCAAGTCCAGGAAATGGGCTTTAAGTTGGGCTGAGGGGGAAAACATGCAGCGAATTAAAAGATTGTTGGCCATGGGGGTGGTCTCAGCATTGGCGGCAGCGCTGGCTATGACCATGGCACCGCACCCTGTACGAGCTGCGGATCCGCCCAGCCAGGTTGACTTCGCGCAGCGTTTTTCGGCTAACGCTAACGGCGCCATTCTCACTATTGGTAACGGGTTGTTGACCTGTGATCCGGTGGAATACAAAACCTATTGCCCTACCGCTCAGGCTGGCGGGTCTTATGACAACAATAACTTTGTCATGGTGCAGGTGGACGTTGACGGTGACTCGTCCACCTTCAATTCGTCATCCGCTCAGTTAGATTTGCCCGATGGCGCCCAGGTACTGTTTGCGGGTCTTTATTGGGGGGCTCGCCTCACCGCTGGTACTAACGGAGTGGGCGGGAACCGTAACTTAGCCAATCAGATTTCTTTCAAAACCCCCGGTGGCACCTACCAGAAACTGACTGGTGAAGTGTTAGCCATCAACCCCAGTTCTTCCTCCGCTTACCATTCCTTCAAAGATGTCACGGACTTGGTGCAAGCTGGCGGTAATGGCGAATATTGGGGTGCTGACGTGCAAGCTGCTACCGGCTATGACCGTTACGCAGGTTGGGGTTTGACCATTGCTTATACAGCTCCCGGTTATCCGTTGCGCAACTTGACCGTGTTTGATGGTTTCAAAACGGTGGGTTCAAGTTCTCCGGCCACTATTAACGTGGAAGGTTTTAAAGCCCCTTTGGACGGCACGGTAGATGCCCAGTTGTCTATGTTGGCTTATGAAGGGGACTTGTCTTTGACCGGGGATTACACCCGGCTCAATAACACCCAGTTAGCTACCGCGGTTTCCCCTGGTTCTAACTTTTTTGATTCGGTGATTTCCCGGGATGGTGGCATAGTTACTGCTCGAAACCCAGCCCACCGGAATCTATTGGGTTATGACATCAAAAACCTGGGAGCTTCGGGTGTGATCCCTAACGGCGCTACCAAGGCCGCTTTTACTTTCTCCTCGGCCGGGGACGTGTATTACCCCGGCATGTTGGCGTTGGCGATCAACTTGTATGCACCTGATTTCACGTCATCGACCAAATCGGTAGTGAACGTGTCTTCGGCCGATGGCGCCAAACCGGGAGACACGTTGCAGTACACCTTGCTGTACGCCAACACAGGCCAAGACCCAGCGGTCAAGTCAGTTTCTTGTGATCCGTTGCCGGAGGGGGTGGAGTATGTGCCGGGTTCTCTCACCTTGCTCACCACGCCAGATACTACGGTGACCACACCAAAGGAGTTGCCAGATAACGGCACGAGTTTTGGGCGTTATGACGCCAGTAAACGTCAAATTTGTGTCAATTTGGGCCGGGGAGCTGGTGCCGCTCAAGGGGGTACTGGGGGAACCATTAACGTGGGAGATTCCACTCGGTTCCAATTCCGCGTCCGGATTTTGCCAGAGGCGGGCGGCACCACTCTCAAGAACATTGCCCACCTCAACTATGAGACGGGGACCACTCATGTCCCAGCGGTGTTTGACACGCCCCCCACCAACACGCCGGTAGCGGTGACAGCAGATGCGCAAATCACCAAAACCGTTTCCCCCTCGGATCAAGCTATAGCGGGCCAGGCAGCGGTCACCACGTTGGCGGTAAAGAACAACGGCCCTAACCAGGCTGAAGGGGTGGTGGTTACGGATTCGCTACCCGCTAATTACGTAGCGCGAGCTGTGGCTTGGAGTACCGCTAACCCAGCTGGTCCGTCTGGTACTTGCCCGGTACCAGCACCGGGCGGCACTTTGACTTGCGAGCTACCAGACTTGGCTAGTGGTCAAAGCGCTACCGTTAGTTTGTCTGGGGCGGTTGAGTCCTCGGTTTTGGATACCACCTGGTCCAATGTGGCCTCAGTAGCTACCACGTCTTATGATCCGGATCTGTCCAACAACGTGGACACGGTTTCTATACCTATGACGCATCAGGCGGATTTGAAGATCGAGAAGACGCCGGCTACGGCTACGGTCACACCGGGTAGCGCCGTGAATTGGACGTTGAAGGTCACCAACCAGTGCAACCATGTCAGTGGCACTAACCCGGGAGGTTGCCTTTCGGACGCATTGGGGGTAGTGATCTCAGATAGTGTGGCGGCTGCTAGCGCTGGGAAACTGGTGTTGACCAGTGCGGTGGGTGGCACTGGGAGTGGAGGAGACGCCGGTGATGTGGTGGTGACGTGTCCCGGCTCGCTTTCCAATGCTTCTAGTTTCCAATGCCAGGTGGCGGGTGAGGGTCGGTTGCGGCCGGGACAGTCTGCTGTGGTTCAGGTCACGGGTTATCTCCGGGGGGATGTTTCCAGCGGTGACTTCACCAATACCGCTGCGGTTACTTCCACCACTTTTGACCCGGTCCAAGCCGACAACTTGACTAGTGCCACCGTTAGCCCGGGCCAACCGGTCAGCGATATTCAAGTAATAAAGACCGGCCCTAAGCAGGCAGTGGCGGGTAGTCGGGTTTCTTACACCATCACAGCGGAAAACTTTGGTCCTTCCGATGCCGCCGCAGTGGAGATAGCGGACGCGTTGGCTACTTACGGTTTGGTGTCCGATGCCGCTACCACCGCTACCAGCGACCGGGGCATTTGCACGGTGGATACTTCAAGCGGAGTGACTTGTGATTTGGGGACTTTGCCGGGACCGAATGCCCCCGGTGGGGTGGGCGGTAAAGCCACCATCACCATTACGGGGGCTTTGATTCCGGCCGCTACTGAACCAGGGACGGTGTCCAACAAAGCGGTTCTGACTTGTGGCGGGCAGCCCTGCGAAGAAGGTTCCACCCCGCCGCTGCATCCCGATACCCCTACCGTGGAAACTGAGGTGACCGCTTCGGCTGACCTAGAAGTGCAGAAAAGCGCCGATACGGCTCTAATTCCATCCCCCGGCGATGTGGTTACTTACAACATTTTGGTTCGAAATTTGGGACCTTCGGCTGCCAAGCAGGTTAAATTGACTGACCTACTACCAGCCGGGATGGAGGCTGAGAGTTTCGAAGTTGTCTCCGATAGCCCTGGCAGCTGCTCTCTGTCATCCTCCCCCCCGGAGTGTCAGCTGGGAGATTTGGCACCAGAGGACCTGGTTCAGCTCCAACTCACTGCCAAAGTGGATGCTGTGGGTTCAACTCCGTATGAACAGGAAGCCACCGCTAGCAGCACTACTTCAGACCCGAATACGGCTAACAACACCGCCATTTGGACCCATTCGGGTAAACCTCAGGCTGACCTTTTAGTGCTCAAATACCCGCATGATAATTTGACCGCCGGTGAATCCACCTATTATTTAGTTACGGTGAATAATAGTGGTCCCAGTACGGCCAGTAACCTGGTATTAACGGATCAGCTACCGCCGGAATTAAAGGTAGATGGCGCTTTACCTGACGGTTGCTCGGCTGACGGTCAAATTGTAACTTGTAAAAAAACAGATTTACCTGAGGGTTCACCCTCCTGGCGGTTAGAGATCCCGGTCCGGGTGCTACCGGAAACTGATGCTGGTACCGTTATTAAAAATACTGTGACCGTTACGGCAGATACCCCCGACCCGGCTATAAACAACAATAGTTACACCCATACTGCTATTCCTATTGTTACAACTGATGTCGAAATTGATTTTTCTATACTTTACCCGGGTACTGGGACGGGTCCTTGCGTCACTGCGACGGATGTTCCTGGCTCTGGACAGTATACTGGCCCCGGTTCATTGCGCTGCGCCCAGATCAAATTGAAAAACAATGGTCCGGCTAGCGCTAAAGAGGTCCAGATTCTGGCTAACACGGTTGTCACTTCTTTCGCAGACCAAAGCTCCTTCCCTAGCTGGTGTTCAGTAGTGAACCAGGAATTAGTTTGCGACTTATCTAATTTTACGGGCGTTCCAATTCTGCCACCTGAAACTAGTATAACTTTCAGTTTTCCTTTCACCCTGGCTTCTTCTATTCCGGAAGGATCTTATGCGGATTGTGGCCGGCTTTCCTTCTGTAATAACGGACCGGGGGGATGGGCTTCTATATCTACTTCCACGCCGGAGAGTGATCTACTGAACAATTACGACACTGCTGGTTTGGAAATCGCGCCACCCCGTACCGATCTTCATTTAGATAAAACCGCTTTGTCCACCATCCAGAACCCCAATGGTGATACCCATCAGACTTACATAGCGGGGCAAAAGTTTGGTTACCAACTAGATTTGTGGGTGCCTGCCACCGAGGGGCCGAGTGATGAACTCAGTTTAGTAGCAGCAGACGCCAAAGAAGTTACGTTGACGGACACGTTACCGGCTGGATTCTTAGCCACCCAGGTCAACACCGGTCAGGGTACTTGCCAGATCAGCAACCCGGCCACCAGCATCCAATGCGAGCTGGGAACTATTCCAGCCAGCACTGATCCGCAGGACCAGCAGCGGGTATCGGTTTACGTGTACGGCACCATTGATCCCAACGTTTCTGGAGAAATCAGCCTGGGCAGCGGGGCTTTAAATAAGGCGCAAGCGGTTTCCGCCACCCCTGGCCCTAAGGGAACGGTTGAACCGGTGGAGGCCGAGTACAACACTGACGTGGTTCAAGTGGGAGATCTAGCAGTTTCCAAACTGGCCGATGCCGCCACCTCTTACGCTGGGTCCACCGTGGGATACACCGTTACTACTGTGAATAATGGGCCTTCCCACGCCCCCGGAACGGTGATTGAAGACACCCTGCCCCTGGGGTTGACGTTAGATGAGGGGCAGTCTTCTACCACTTGCCGGGTGGTAGGAGAAAATTCTGCCGGTCAGCAGCTAGTCAAGTGTGTTTTGGGAACTATTGCCGCTGGGACTAGCGTCAACACCCGCATCGTGGCGGATACCGATCCGCGTGATTTGCGGCCCTACTGGTGCCCGGGTGAACCCAATGTTAACGCGGTGGAATGTCCGGAAGTCTTACCCCCCGCGGGGAAGCTACCCCGGGCTATAAAAAACCAGGTAACAGTGAGTTCTACCGCTTTGGATTCCAATGCCGGTAACAACAGTGCTACCGCTGAATCTGAATTGGAGGCGTTAGCGGACATAGCGGTGACGGCTGCTGTGACTACTGATACGCCATCGGCCGGTACCAAAATTACCTACACCCTAAACGGCGTAAATCTAGGCCCTTCCACTTTGGATTACCCCGTGGTGGTCTCTACCTTCCCCAAAGGTTTTGTGGTTACCAGTGTGAACGAACCGTGGATGAACTGCACCACCAGCTACACCGGTGAAGACTTAGATGTGGTCTACACCGTGACCTGTGTGGGCTGGAAAGTGACCCCCTTTAGGCAGGCCTTTGACCCCGGTATCACGGTGCCCGGAACTGTCACCGTGGCCATACCGGCAGACATACCAGCCGGTCCTTACACCGCGACCGCACAGGCGTACTCGCGTTCACCCGTGCACTGCCCAGACCCCACCGGCCAGGCGGGTACCTGCGAGTCGAATTACGAAAACAACTACGCTGAGGTCACTGTCAACGTGGTGCAGGTAGCAGACACCTCAATAATCAAGACCCTGGTGGCGCCCAACCCGATTGAAGTGGGTAACACCGTTACCTACCGGTTGCAAGCCACTAACAACACCGGTCCTTCAACTGCGACCGATGTGACCATCTCTGACACGGTACCTGCGGGTTTGACGTATGTTTCCGGAACGGTGGAAGGTGGCCCGGCCTGTGCCGCGCCGGAGCTAATTGACGGTCAGGCTGTAATCCGTTGCCAGGTGGGTACTTTACAACCCGGAGCGCAGGCCGCCGCTGTTTTGGTGTTTGCAGTAGATCCGGACTACCAGGGTGAACTCTGCAACTCGGCTCTGGTGGGATCCGGTGCGCTAGACCCGAACGCTTCAGACAACTCCGGAACGGTCTGTGAACAGACCGTGCATGAACCGCCCACCGATGTGGGGGTCACCCTGACGGCCGATGACGCCACGGTTCCCCCCGGAGGCACCTTGGGCTACCAGGCTCGGGTGGAAAACAACGGCCCTGATCCCACCACTGGTGCTCGTGTCACCTTTACGGTGCCACCACATTTGTCCGGTCCGCAGGTGGCGATTACCGGGCAGACGGTAGGCGTTACCCCGGAGACAGAATGCACTGCCGATGGTACGGTCTTCACCTGTCTGATTGGTGATTTACCAGTGGGCGGTTGGGTGGAATACCGGATATCCGGGGTTGCCTCTGGCGCAGCAGGTGATGTGGTGGAATTGGTGGCAGCCGTTACTCACGATCAGATTGATTCCAACGTGGTGAACAATACGGCCCAAGCTGAAGAAGTAATTGAGGCGCAGCCCACCCCGCCTAGCCCGACGCCAACACCTACTCCGACCCCGACTCCAACGCCGACCCCGACTCCAACGCCGACGCCGACTCCAACGCCGACGCCGCCTGGGCCGACTCCGACGCCGCCTGGGCCGACACCGACACCTACTCCGACTCCGACGCCGCCTGGGCCGACACCGACACCTACTCCGACACCGACGCCGCCTGGGCCGACACCGACGCCGCCTGGGCCAACGCCGACGCCGCCTGAGCCGACGCCTACATCAACTCCAACACCGACACCTACACCAACTTCGATGCCAACCCCGCCTGGGCCTGCGCCTACCTCACCGGTTCCTCCAGTTCCGCCAGCGACTGACGCCACACCTGCAACCGGTGGCCCTACGGCTTCAAGTCCTGCCGGTACGCAGCCGTTGCCGCGTACCGGATCAGATTCGCTGGGATTTTTGGGTATAGGAGTACTGCTGACGTTGGTTGGCGGGGTTTTGGTTAGTGCGGCCCGCGTGCGGTACCGCCGGTTAGCGCAATACTAAGAGGCCCTTAGGGGGGCAAAGCTTTGACATTTACGCCAAAGTTTTGCCCCCAGGGTCTCGTAAAAGATCTGACCGGAGGGAGGAGGTTTGGTGGGGTGGGTTCCTCGGGGTCTCGCTGCAGAAAGATCTGAGCGCAGCGAGGAGGTTTGGTGGGGTGGGTTCCTCGGGGTCTCGCTGCAGGAAGATCTGACTGGAGCGAGGAGGTTTGGTGGGGTGGGTTCCTCAAGGTCTCTCCGCAGGAAGATCTGAGCACAGCGAGGAGATTTTTTGAGGGGTGTCCGTAGCGGGAAAATTTGGGGGCCGGAGTAAGAAAACTTTGGGGGTGGGTTACCCGGGGCCCGGCGAAAGATTACCCGCAAAAGATCTGGGTGTGATGTTTCAGGACGTGTGACGTCTTAGGGCCTTGGGGACATCCGTGTTTTAGGAGGTATCTCGTTCCAACGTATCGGGTAACGGTGAACTGCTCCGCCCCCAGGACTCGAACCTAGACTAAGGGCACCAAAAACCCCTGTGCTGCCAATTACACCAAGGCGGAAAGTGACGTCTAGGAAACTGGTATATAAACCGGCTCCCTAGGCTATTCAACGACGCTCAGCATCCGTGCCTTCTACGGACAGCGTTTTACTGTCCCCATAAATCACGACCGGAGCGCGGTTAATCACCGGCCCCCTAGTCTGCCACGTCTGGACGGGGGCGCCAAAAAACGCCGCTGGGGGGCTGTCCCCAGACGCCGTCCTCCCGGTGGCGGCAACCAATTCCTGGCGGGCCCACTAAGCTGTAGGCCGTAACCATCCCGGCCTCACCCTTAGCGTTGGAGAACAAACCATATGACTAAGCCCGCTGTGATTATCCTTGCTGCTGGCGAAGGTACCCGGATGAGATCATCCACCCCTAAGGTGTTGCACCGTTTGGCGGGGGTCACGCTCTTGGGTCACGCTATCCGAGCTGCCCAAGCCACCGATCCGGGGCAGATTGTGGTGGTAGTTCGCCACGGGCGGGATCAAGTGGCGGAGGAAGCACTACGTTGGGCCCCTCAAGCTTTGATTGCAGACCAAGACGAGACGCCTGGTACGGGCCGGGCCGTTCAATGTGCTTTAGCAGCGTTAGAGGCACTTCCACAGAATGTTGCCGCACCGGCCCAAATATTGGTTATACCGGGGGATACTCCACTGCTTGATGGCCCCACTTTGACTCAGCTGGCAACCCAACATGCGCAAGAAAACAATGTGATCACGTTGTTGACAGCCTGTTTACCGAACCCATTTGGCTATGGACGGGTGGTGCGTAATTCGCAGGGACAGGTTGAGCAGATTGTGGAGGAGAAAGACGCCAGTGAGGAGCAACGCCGCCTTCAGGAGGTTAACGCCTCGGTCTATCTATTCCAGACCGCCACGTTGCGAGATTGTATAAGTCAAGTAACCCAACAAAACGCTCAAGGGGAGGTTTATCTCACCGACGTGGTGCAGCTGGCCCGGCAGCAGGGCGGTGCTGTGGGTGCTTTGACGTGTAAGGACCCGGCTACCATTGCGGGAATCAACGACAGAGCAGCTTTGAGCCGGGTGGCCTCTACCTTCAACCGCCGTCTAGTAGAACAGTTTCAACTGCAAGGCGTAACTGTGGTTGACCCAGCTACCACCTGGATCGATGCTGAAGTAGAGCTAGAAGCAGACGTGACGGTTCTCCCTGGCACCCACCTGGCGGGAAACACCGTAATAGCGGCGGGGGCCGTCATCGGACCTTTTACTACCTTGACTGATACCAAAGTGGGCCGTGGTGCCACGGTAGACCGGACGGTAGCCACTGGAGTTGTGATTGGACCAGCTGCCAACGTAGGGCCGTTTACACACCTCAGGCCCGGTACGGTGCTCGGGGCAGACACTAAAGCCGGTTCCTTCACTGAATTGAAGGCAGCCCAAGTGGAAACGGGTGCTAAGGTGCCGCATCTGGCCTATGTGGGGGACGCCGCCATCGGCGAGGGTGCCAACGTGGGGGCCGGGACTATTTTTGCCAACTACGATGGCGTGCATAAGTCCCGCTGCAGCATCGGCCCAGCGGTGCGGATCGGTTCTAACAACGTGATTGTGGCTCCAGTAGAAATGGGGGCTGGAGCTTATTCAGGGGCCGGCACCATAGTGCGGGGGGATGTGCCGCCGGGGGCTTTGGTGGTGAGCGCACCAGCGCAACGTCTGGTGGAGGGCTGGACTTTACGTAAACGTCCCGGATCTTCTAGTGCTCGGGCCGCGGCCCAAGCCGGTAGTTGGGACAATGGGGGTGGCGCGGACCTGGAGCCCGGCCAAACACCCACCATGCAGGACTAACTAAAACAACCACAATTCGATCCGCAGCTAAGAAGGACAGAGCCTTGACCAG
>JAISMT010000149.1 GCA_031276585.1 Bifidobacteriaceae bacterium | reverse complement strand
ATCATGAATTCTTGAATGTCTACGTTGGAATCGGCGTGGGAACCGCCGTTCAAAATGTTCATCATAGGGACGGGCAGCACATAAGCGTTGGGTCCGCCAATGTAGCGGTACAGCGGCAGCCTTGATGAGATGGCGGCGGCCCGGGCGGCAGCCAAAGACACCCCCAGGATGGCGTTGGCTCCCAGCCGGGCCTTGTTGGGAGTACCGTCCAGATCAATCATGGCTTGGTCCACCACTCGCTGATCGGTGGCATCCATTCCGATCACCTGCGGGGCGATCTCGTCAATCACTGCGTTTACGGCGCCTTCCACGCCTTTGGCTCCGTAACGGGGTTGGTCTTCGTCGCGACGCTCCACTGCTTCAAAAGCACCGGTGGAAGCCCCTGAAGGCACTGAAGCCCGGGACAGGGTGCCATCAGTGAGACCCACCTCCACTTCAACGGTGGGGTTACCCCGGGAGTCTAGGATTTCGCGCGCAAGTACAAGGTCGATAGTGGCCACTGGAGACTCCTCAAAGTCGAAAAACAGGCTTTTTGTATATGCAACATGGTATCGCGAAGCAACTGGGACGTTTCAGCTTCCAGTAGACCAAGCACAGATTGAAGGCTAAAACCAGCAGCTAGACCGCTAGGGGTTTTAAATTTTGACGTTTGAGCCGAGTTTTTCTTACCTCGCGAGGTTCCCCGCAAAAGATTCGACCAACGGGAGAAGATTTGGTGGGGTGAGCTGCTCGGGGTCTCGCCACAGAAAGATTCGACTGTTGCCGGGGTCTCGCCACAGAAAGATTTAAGCGCAGCGAAAAGATTGGGTGTGTCCAACGGGAGAAGATTTGGTGGGGCCTGCTAGACCACTGGTACGGCTGCCTCGACGGGGGCACTCGTTCTACAGTCCCGATTAGTGCAGTGGCTCCAACAACGCGCGAGTAGCGGTGGCGAGCGCCGTTAAACGGTCTGTGGCTTGGCGCCGTAACTCGGTGAGTTCCGTGAAACTGGCGGTAGCAGACACCGGCTGAATCACTTCTAGATAGCACTTGACCTTGGGTTCCGTTCCGGAGGGGCGGACCACCACTCGGGAAGAATCTGCTAAAGCGTAAATCAAGACGTCGGCAGGGGGTAGAACATCCCCCGCCCGGCCCCGAGCCGTGAGGTTCCGGCTGGACCCAGTATTACCAACCCAACCGAACCCAAGGTCAGTGGTGCGGGTCACCGCCACCTCACCGATGCGAGCCGGGGCTGCCCGGCGCAGAGTCCGCATCACATCGCTTAACCGGGAAGCATCCGGGAAACGCAACGCCACCTGACCGGTGAGATGCAGTCCATGTTGGCGGTAAAGATCATCCAATAAATCGATCAAAGATTTTTGAGCTAATTTAGCCCGGGCCGCTAGGCGGGCTACCGCCAGGGCCGCTGTGATCCCGTCTTTGTCTCGCACCAGGTCCGGGTTGGTGCAGTAACCGATAGCTTCCTCATAGCCAAATACCAGGCCAGGGGTGCGGGCCAACCATTTGAACCCAGTCAAGGTTTCTTGGTAACGCAGCAAATGGTGACGGGAAATACGCCCCAATAGACGTGAGGAAACAATGGAACAAGCCAGGGTGGGCCGTTCGCCATCGGGGGCCCTATTTTGGTGCGACCAAGCTTTTGCCGTCTCCTCCCCTAACAAGGCACCTACCTCATCGCCGGTCAAACGCCGCCAAGCACCGCCACGTTCCTCCCGCGGGTCATACACCGCGACTGCGCAACGGTCCGCGTCTGGGTCATGAGCTAACACCAGATCAGCTCCAATTCGTTCCGCTAAAACGTTAGCCCGGTCGATGCCGCCCGGTTCCTCCGGGTTGGGGAAAGGCACGGTGGGGAAGTCTGGGTCCGGTTCGGCTTGTTCTGGCACCACCTGCACATCGGTGAACCCGGCTTGTTTTAAGGCTGGTAAAGCGATCCGCGTTCCTACTCCGTGCATTGCGGTGTACACAATGCGCAGGTCGTTTGCACCGGGAACGGGAGCCAATTCCCGCACCGCGGCACGTAAGTATTCCCGTTCTTGATCCCCTCCGATGCTTTCCCACCCGCGAGTGGCTAAAGACACTTGATGGGCGGGCGGTGCGGCGGTGATGTGTTGCGCTATTTCCTGGTCTACTGGTGCCACAATCTGTACCCCTTGAGCCGCACCTAAAGCCATACGCCCACCCAAATACACTTTGTAACCGTTGTCCGGTGCCGGGTTGTGGGAGGCGGTAACCATAACGCCGGCGTCGGCGTTCATCTGCCGTACCGCGTAAGCCAACAGCGGGGTGGGGCAGTCCCGTTCCCACAGCAAGGCCCGGCCTCCGGCGGCTACCACCACGGCGGCAGTATCGCGAGCCAATTGGGCTGAATGATGCCGTGCGTCGTAGCCGATCACCACTTTGGGAGGCGAGCCGAGCCCGGGCTGGTCCGCCAAACTTTCCACCAGATAAGCCATGAGGCCAGCCGTGGCCCGGATCACCACCGCTCGGTTCATACGCCCAGGGCCGGGTCCCATTGGTCCGCGCAGCCCGGCGGTGCCAAACGCTAACGGGGCCGCGAACGCACTGGTTAACTCTTGTAGGGCCGCCGGTTCGGCTTGAAGCGCTCGTTGCAGGGTTTGTTCCAGTTGCGCCCGGCTGGAAGAATCCGGGTCCTCTTGCAACCACTGTTCCACCTGAGTCCGCAACGTGTTGGGAACCGGATTCATCAATCCTCCTGCGTTTGGAACTGTGGCAGCAACTGACCTAAAGTCATTTCACCTACCGGAGTCAAGATCCGCAAACCCGGGCCGCCGTGCTCCCACAGGAGCTGCCGGCAACCACCACAAGGCACCACCACTTGGCCCACTCCGTCTACACAAACCAACTGGAGCAGCCGGCCCCCACCAGACAGATGCAACGCGCTGACCAGCGAACATTCAGCACATATAGTCAAACTACCTTCAGCGTTCTCCACGTTGCAGCCCTGAACCAAACGGCCGTCATCGGCCACGGCGGCGGCTCCCATGACGTAACCCGAATAAGGGGAGTAAGCGTAAACCGTGGCGGCAGCGGCCTGAAGGGTAAGACTGTCCCACTCCATTAGGGCGGTCCTTTCGGTGAGTGCATAACGGTACCGTTCAGGCGTCGGGGGCGGAATCCGGGTAGGCGGTGACCGATAGAAAACGGCAAGGGGTGCGGACCAAGTCCACCGGGCCGTGGGGAGCCTCACCATCAAATTGCAGGGCGTCACCGGGACGCATGGTGTAATCCACATCACCGTGGTGATACACCACTGTGCCTTCCAGCATGTACAACAGTTCCGTACCGAGGTGTTGGAACATGGGGAACACCTCAGAACTGTGATCCAAGGTGACCAGCACAGCTTCCATCCGTTTGTGAGGCCCTCGTAATGAACCTAAAAGTTCATAAAGATGGCCTTGCTTAGAACCTCGCCGGATGATCTTGGCGCCCTGCCCGGAGGGGACAAAAACGGCTTCTGACTCCACTGCCACCCCCCGGAACAAGGCGGTCACAGGCACATCCAAACCCTCAGCTAAGGCCGCCAAAGTGGCTAACGAACACGAGGTTTGGGCGTTTTCAATCTTGGACAGCATGGCTTTAGAAATGCCAATCCGCTCGGCGGCGGCCGCTACCGACCAGCCACCCGCTTGCCGGATGGCCCGGACCTGCGCCGCAATGGCTTCCTTTAACTCCTGGTGTAAGGCTTCGGGAGTTGGGTCCGGTACCGTCCGGGAATCCTGGTGGGTCACGTCTGCCATCATAGGTGGCTCCTCAAAAACACCCCACAAAATCTCCTCGCTCCGCTCGAATCACTTGCGGGGCCCCGTCAACGGTTAGATATTTCGCGGGGACTCGTCCAAGCTCGAAATTCTTTACGGGGACCCAAGTAAAAAAACTCGGATTGCGCTCCATAGTTTCGAATGCTGACTGGTCTAGTTGCCCGGCGGCGGCCGGGTATCACTCCGCCGCCGGGCAAATCCCATTGAAATTAGCACCTGGCCCAACCGGGGCATTGGACTGCCGGGGGTGGTTTTGGTGGCTATTGGGGTTAATCGCCCACCGTGGCGGGGATGTCATAGGCCCGTTCAGCGTGTACTACCTGGTCCAGGCCGCGGTCCTCGTCTTCGGGAGTAGCCCGGATACCCATGGTTTTGTTGAGTACCCAAGCAATCAACAAGGTGACTATGAAGGAGTAGGCCACCACCGCGAAGGCGGCCAGTGCCTGGATCCCGAGTAGCTTGAGACCGCCGCCGTAGAACAAGCCGGTACCAGCGTTGGGGGCGTCGGGGTTAGCTAGCAACCCGATCATGAGGGTGCCCAAGACTCCGCCTACTAGGTGAACGCCCACCACGTCCAGGGAATCGTCATAACCCAAGGAACGTTTCCAGTTGACCGCAAAGCAGCACAGCACACCAGCAGCGGCGCCAATAATCAAAGCGCCGATGGCGTCCACTGCCGCCCCGGACGGGGTGAGGGCAACCAGCCCGGTCACCATACCGGAAGCACCGCCCAGGGCCGTGGAATGCTTGTAGCGGATCTTTTCCACTACTAGCCAGGCGATGGTGGCGGCCCCGGTACCGAAGAGGGTGTTGGCGGACATAACGCCCGCAGCGTTGTTAGCAGCCAAAGCAGAACCACCGTTAAAGCCGTACCACCCAGCCCACAGCAACAGCGCGCCCAGCAGTACCAACGGCAGCGAATGGGGCCGGGGTGGGCGTTTCCAGGAGCGGCGTTTACCCAGGACTAGAGCGAGTGCTAGTCCAGCGGCCCCGGAGTTGATGTGGACCGCGGTTCCGCCGGCAAAGTCAATGGCTTGCAGCTTGTTGGCTATCCAACCGCCGGTGTGGCCCTCAGCATCGAAATCGAAAACCCAGTGGCAGACCGGCGCGTACACCAGAACTAACCAAACCCCGGCAAACACCATCCAAGCACCAAACTTCATCCGGTCAGCAGCCGCTCCGGCCACAATACCGGTGGTGAGACCGGCAAAAATGGACATGAATCCGGCTATAAGCAGGGGTGGTAGGCCTTCTTGGTCATCGGAACCCAACAGTCCGTTGAGTCCTAAAAACTCTGCCGGGTTACCTACCAACCCGGCCCCTCCTACCGAGTTACCAAAGGCGAGGGTGTAACCCACCAGCACCCATGTGACTAGAACCACGGCAAAACCGCCGCAAACCATCATCAACATGTTGAGGGCGGTTTTAAAACCGGTCATGCCGCCGTAATAAAACGCCAAACCCGGAACCATTAATGTGACCAGCGCTGTGCTGGTCAAAATCCATGCTGTACTTCCTGTATCCATTGGTTTTCCTCCCCAGTGGTGCTTTACAACATCTCAGGACTCCCGCCCGGTCAGCGTAGCTAGGGTAAACATCGTTTCCGGTGACCAGTCTGTGTCCGGGCGGAAAAAGGTCCGTTTCTAGCCAGTTAACTGGCGCCTCAAGGGGCTAAACCTGTGCCAGACTCGGTACTAGTTTCCACTATTAGGAATCAACGTCGCCTATCAGTTGACAAAACACGGTACGCCTACAGGCAGTAATACCGCCCACAGGCAGTAACACAAGGAGGATCACCATGTCAGCCATTGCCCCATCCAAAGACCCCACCGCAATAGCACCAGCCGATGGGCCCAGCTTGAAAGAGATGGCCCGCCGTGATGGCGTGGACTTCATCATGGCCACTTTCACCACCATGACAGGACGGCCCTGTTCCAAGCTGGTGCCGATCCGAGCGGCGGATGATTTAGAGGCCGGCAAAATGGGGTTCGCTGGTTTTGCGGCCGGCGCCATGGGTCTAGACCCTGACGATGGCGACTTGGTGGTAGTACCAGACCGGGCCAGCTACACTCCGCTGCACTTCATCCAGCGGGGCCTATCCATGGTGCATTGTGACACCTTCCGTTTGGGAATACCGCACCCTTTCTCGCCTCGCCAGATCTTGCGGGAACAGTTGCGCCAGGCCGCAGAGTTGGGCCTGAAACTCAACGTGGGCGCCGAGCTGGAGTACTTCCTGGTAACGCGGGATGAGTCCGGCAATATTCGAGTGGCGGACCAGACTGACACTGCCAACCAGCCCTGTTATGACGCCCGGGGGTTGATTAGGCAGTTTGACCATTTGGCAGACGTGTCCCGGGCTATGGATTCGTTGGGCTGGGAACCTTACGCCTCGGATCACGAGGACGCTAACGGGCAGTTTGAACAGAATTTTGCTTTCGCCGATGCCCTAGTAACAGCCGACCGGGTGATCACCGCCCGCTACATCATCCGTATGCTGGCGGAAAAGCGGGGCATGACGGCCACTTTTATGCCGAAACCGTTTGCGGACCGTACCGGCAGTGGGCTGCACATGCACATGTCACTGTGGGGGGCTACCGGCCCGGTATTTCCGGCCAGCCCGGGCACGGAAGACCCCTCGGGGTTCAACCTCTCCCCCACCGCACGCAGTTATGTTGCGGGCCTGTTAGATAACGCCGATGCCCTGATGGCGATTTTGAACCCCACCGTCAATTCTTATAAACGCACTGGTGCGGATACCACCGCTTCAGGTTCAACTTGGGCGCCGCGTTACGCCACTTACGGGGGCGATGACCGCAGTGTTATGGTGCGCATTCCGGATGATCAACGCGCTGAGATCCGGGTGGCCGATGGCGCCGCTTCGCCTCATCTAGCCATGGCCGCTTGCTTAGGGGCCGGCTTGGACGGCATCAGGCGGGGAGCGGACCCCGGCGCACCCGGGTCGCAGAACCATGCCGGGCGGCCACCCTTGGCTCGCACTTTGCTGGATGCGGTGGAGGCGCTGGAAGCCAACACGGTGGTGCGCGGCGCTCTGGATGCTTTGGACTCGGCTCAGCGGGTTTCCACCTACTACTCCACTTTGAAGCGCAACGAATTTTATGACTGGCACGGCGCTATCAGCGCTTGGGAACTAGACCGCTATTTGACGGCCTAAGTTTCCGCTTGGTAGCCTTTATCTATTGTTAGGAAACACTAAGTCTCAAATGAAAGGAGGGGCATATGTGCGGTATAGCTGGACTTCACCTCATTAACCCAGACCTCTACCCTCAACTAGGAACCCTGCTGGGCGGCATGCTAAGCCAGGCCGCCGGACGCGGTAATGACTCTGCCGGGGTGGGAATCTACACCGACCCCAGCCACCTAACCCCCGGTCAAGCCACGGTCTGCGTTCTGGACGCTCAAATGGATGCCACCGCTGCAGCTAAAGCGGTAGCCGCTCAAGTTCCCTGGCTAGAAGGCCTAACCGCGGAATCCGCCGGCCAAACCACCGTGATCCGAGCCCTGACTGACCCAGCCAGCTTAGAAACAGTGGTCCGCGCGGCCCTGGACCACGCCACGGTGATCTCACGGGGACATAGTTTGACGGTACTCAAAGGCACCGGCGAGCCGGACCAACTGGCTCAGGACTGGAATTTAG
>JAISMT010000126.1 GCA_031276585.1 Bifidobacteriaceae bacterium | reverse complement strand
GGGCTACCTGGACACCGGCGCCATGTACCGTGCGGCGGCCGTGTGGGTGGAACGGGCGGGCGCGTTAGACCGGCCCGAAGCCATGCCGGAGTTACTGCAACAGATGCCGTTGCAGGTTTCTTTAGACCCGGATCAGCAGCGAGTGTTATTGGGGTCCGATGACGTCACTCAATTGATCCGTTCCACAGCGGTAGCAGCGGTGGTTTCTCGGGTGTCTACCGTGATCCCAGCCCGTAAAGTGTTGGTGGCCCGGCAGCAACAACTGGTGGCTACCCACCGGGAATTTGGACTGGTGGCAGAGGGGCGGGACATTACCACGGTGGTGGCGCCCGATGCCGAGGTGAGGGTTTTGATTACCGCCTCCCCCGAGGTTCGCTTACGCCGCCGAGCTTTAGATCAATTAGGTCAGGCTAACGCCGCGGCCTTGGAAGCTACCCGAGACGAGGTGCTGCGCCGAGACCAGGACGATTCGGCTGTGGCACAATTCTTGCAAGCTCCACCGGGGGTCACGTTGATCGACTCCTCCGAACTGAATGTGGACCAGACCGTGGCGGCGGTGCTAGCCCTGGTGCCGCAGTGAGCCGGGCGGGGCGGCTACCTGCCCGTTGGCAGGTGGCGTGGGTGCGTTTACTCTGTCTGTTTTTGGACCATGTGCTGCTTTCTACCCGGGTGGTAGGGCAGCAGCATCTACCCCGTCGCGGTGGGGTCATATTGGCTGGTAATCACACCGGGCTGGTGGATGGTCCGGTAGTGTTGGGGGCCTCCCCCCGGGGCGCGCACTTCATCATGAAATATTCGTTAGGCCAAGGTTTGGGCGGGCGGATTTTACGGGCTGGCGGACAAGTACCAGTAGATCAAAACAACGGGAGGCAGGCCCTCAAAACTTGTTTAGGTCTATTAGAGCGGGGCCAAGTGGTGGGAATATTCCCGGAGGGCGCTCGGGGTGATGGCAGTATGAGTGAAATCAAAGCTGGTGTGGCCTGGTTGGCGGTTAATTCCCGAGCCCCAGTGGTTCCGTTCGCTTGTTTAGGGACCCGCCATGAGGGCGAGGCTATTACCAAAATGCCCCGTTTGCGGCGCAAGATTTACGTGTCTTTTGGTGCACCAGTCGAATTGGACTTAGACCGGGAGGCTCCCGCCCGGGAGCAGGTGGCGGCCGCATTGGAACAGATTGGCGCCGCTATGAGAGTCCAAGTAGAACGGGCGGTGGCAGCCAGCGGTATACCGTTGCCCCAAGATACGGGAAGGGAAACTAAAGATGACTGATTCCACCCTAGGTTTGCGTTCCGCGTTGGACGCCTACGAGTTGGAGCCGGAGGACGTAGCGCTGTTAGAAGGTACTACGCCGCCTACCGAAGATGTTCGGGAACGTTCCAGGGGTACGTTAGCTATTGTGGGGCGCCCTAACGTGGGTAAGTCCACTCTGGTCAACCGGGTACTGGGCCGCCGTGAGGCAGTGGTGCAGGACGAGCCCGGTGTCACGCGGGACCGGGTTTCCTACGCCGCAACGTGGGCGGGGCATAACTTTACCGTGGTGGACACGGGTGGTTGGGAAATTGATGTGGCCGGAATGCCAGCCCGGGTGGCGGAACAGGCCGAGTTGGCCGTTGAATTGGCTCAGGCTGCGGTTTTGGTAGTAGACGCCTCGGTTGGTATTACGGATACTGATGAGGCTTTGGTGCGGATATTGCGCCGTTCCGGTAAGCCCGTGGTGTTAGCGGCCAACAAGGTGGATGGGGCCCGTAACGAGGCCGATGCCGCCGGGCTTTGGGCTTTGGGCCTAGGCGAGCCTTACCCCATCTCGGCTTTACACGGCCGTGGCATGGGGGAACTGCTTGATGCCGCGGTGAGGGCTTTAGCGGCATCGGCCCAACGCAACGATGAAACGCTGGAAGATGCTCCCGGCGTGCGGCGGGTGGCTCTGTTGGGGCGGCCTAACGTGGGTAAGTCCTCGTTGCTGAACCAGTTGGCTGGACAGGAACGGGCAGTAGTGGATCCGTTTGCCGGCACCACGCGAGATCCAGTGGACCAACTCATTACGTTGGATGGGCGGGACTGGCGGTTTGTGGATACGGCTGGAATACGGCGCCGCATTGCCCGGGTCCAGGGGGCGGATTTCTACGCCTCATTGCGGACCCAATCCGCCCTGGAACGAGCCGAGGTGGCCGTGGTGTTGATTGATGCCTCCCAAGAGTTAGCGGAACAAGCCGTACGGATTTTGCAGTTGGCTTCCGAGGCGGGACGCGCCCTAGTGGTGGCCTTCAACAAATGGGATCTCATGGATCCGGACCGGCGGTTTTACTTGGAACGCGCCATAGAACAAGATCTGGCTCCTTGGGACTGGGCTCCCCGGGTCAACGTGTCAGCGTTGACGGGACGCCGAGTGGACCGTTTACCGGGAGCTTTGGACCGAGCTTTAGCGGGTTGGGAACGGCGTATTTCCACCGGCCAGTTGAACTCGTTCCTAGGGAACGTGGTGGCAGCTAAACCACACCCGGTGCGTTCTGGCAAACAACCCCGTATCTTGTTTGCCACTCAGGCGGCAGCGTGCCCTCCGCGGTTTGTTCTGTTTGCTTCCGGGTTTTTAGAGGCGCCCTACCGGCGTTTTTTAGAACGGTCCCTGCGGGAGAGCTTTGACTTCACGGGTACTCCTATTCAGATTTCAGTGCGAGTTCGGGAGAAACGCCGCCGTCAACGCTAAGTTTTTGGCGAAGGACGGTTTGGACTCGCGAGTCAAGTGGTGGGACTTCCCGGTGGGTTCATTGGAGCGGCTTACCCGGTAGGGTGGCGGAATGGTCGAGTGGGTCATGGCGCAACCTTTGGCAGTGGCTTTTCTGTTTCTTACGGCGGTGGCTGGTGTGCGTTCGCAGTGCACCTATTGGCTGGGCCGGGCCGTTAGAGCGGGCGTGGTGCGGGCGGCCTGGGCTCAACGTATGACCAGCGATGGCGCGTTGAAAGCCCGTGACAAGCTGGAACGTTGGGGCTGGCCTTTGATTCCTTTGAGTTTTTTGACTATCGGCTTCCAGACGGCAGTAAACCTCTCCGCTGGTTTGGTGGGGTGGCGCTGGCCGCGTTACACGTTGGCGGCCTGTTCCGGTTGGATCATGTGGGGCGCGCTATATGCCGCTGGCGGATTAGCGGTTTTTGCAGCGCTTGGAGCAATTGCGGCGGCTTCGCCTTGGTTGGCGGTTGCAGTGGTGCAGACCATGGCGGTGTTAGGTTTGGCGCTAGCCGCGGGCTGGTGGCGCCGCCGGCAACGTACCGTTGGTTCCACCGTACGTTAGCGGTTTGTCAAATAATCGTTACGGGTCGGTAAACTACGAGGCTGG
>JAISMT010000112.1 GCA_031276585.1 Bifidobacteriaceae bacterium | reverse complement strand
CTCTAAAGCCCTTCCAATACGCCCCACTTGGTCATCAGCCCCCGGAGCTACTCCTGGACCTAAAGCCCAAGCGTCCACCCGGCCGCCGCCTGGAACTACCTCGGGCCGCCGGGATAGTACCCGTTCCACCGCCCGGTCAGGCCCTAAGTAACGCACCATGCCCACACCGCTGGATACTGCTGCAGCCGTAGTCAAAACGGCTGCCCCCGGATAGGTTTCAGATCCAGCCACCACCCCTAACACGCCGCGAGTGTATTTGTGGTCCTCCCGGCGCGGCACCGGCCACAGTTCCAAAACGTCGCAGGGCTCTAACCGGCGAGCAGTAGGTTCCCCGCCTTCCCGCAGAGCTTGGGTGAGGCCAATATCAATCAATTCAGTGCGCCCCAAGAGGCCCGATGCTGGTGGCAGCAGACCGGCCGGTTTATAAGCACCAAAGGTCACCGTAATATCTGCCGGCAATACTTGACCCACTACTACGCCATCGTCCACCCCAATACCAGACGGCAAATCGATAGCCACCACCAACGGGCGGTCTAAGCGCCGGTACCGTAACGGAGCCGCCAAAGCCGCCTCGACAATCAACGTGGTAACCAACCCAGCGGCATGCCCCGAAAGCGGCCCGCGCGAACCGATCCCCAACAAGCCGTCCACAATCACATCGCAACCCCGAGTTTGAGCCGCAACCACCTCGATGGGGGTAAACGTCCCCGGCCCGCCCTCAAAAATAGTAAGGAGCCGGCCACCAGCGTCTTCCAAGGCTTTACGGCCCGCCTCATGCACCCGGTTACCGGTCGCCACAGCGGTGACTGCCACTCCCCGGCTAGCTAAGCGAGCGCCCGCGAACAACGCATCACCCCCGTTATTACCGGTTCCCACCAGCAACGTAACCGAGGCGCCGGCAGCATTGCCTCGCCGTTGGCGCAATTCGCGCAAGATAACGTTGGCCGCCGCGAGGGCAGCCCTGGCCATTAGTTCGCCCGGTGGCAACTTTGCCATAGCCGCTTTTTCAGCGGCATCGATCTGGGCAGCGGTGTAACTCGAGATCATCACTCCCAGCCTAGGCGCAAAACGCCTCCTGCGGAGACAACCGCAGCAAATCTAGAAGGCACCGCACCAAAACTCAGCTCAGGTGTCAAAGTTTCCGGCACCAAAGTGGTCTAGTGGGGTTAGCGGTAAGGGCCAAGGAAACGTTCTCCGTTGAAGTGGATGAGGTGGGTGGGGTGGTCCGCGCACCATACCTCGGTTTCCCAGGCGATCTGGGTGAGGTATTTGCGCATGACAGCTCTCGAAGGGAAGCACGAGACGTACACGAGCCCCGCCGTCGAATCGCCGAACAAGGTGGACAGTTCTGAATGCCGTTGCCCGTCAACGGGCCCGTGGCTGGCAGCAGCCTCCAGAAGCACTAACCAGTTCTTCTCGGGAAGATGAACCACCAGGTCGGGCATCTTGCCGTGCAGATCGACCCGTACTCCGAGAGCCGCCAACGCCTCAGTCTCGAAGACGGCCCATTTCTCGTCGGCGTCGCCCACGTAAAGGACGCGCCCTCCAGGGGCGTAGTAGGGGCAGAACCCTTCGATCATGTCTTTAATGAGGTCGTTCTGTCCGCCAGGGCTGAGTGTCACCGGGCTTCCGTCAGGCAGCTTGACTGGGATGCGCGCCATATCCCGTTGAGCGGCGTACTTGGCCACAAGACCGGGAACCCCTTCCAGATAGGCGCCGAGTAGCGCGTCGAACTGGTCGGTTCCGTATGCTTTGAGCACGGCAAGTGCCTCCGCGTGGACCTGGTAGCACCACTTAGGCGAGTTGACGGGCCGTTTCGGTTCGTCGGGATTTTCCTCCACCAGCCCAGCGTCCACGAACTGGTGCAAGGTGAACCGCCGAATGGTCTCCCGGGTGTTGGGCTTGTAGGCGACCCCGAATTCGTCTCTAATCCAATCCATGATCGCCCGCGTGCCTAGCATCGGAGTCTGCGCGGCCGACCATTGGGCTTCCGCGTGGAGATTTAGCAGGGCAAGGAGCACCATGGCGGAGCGTTCGTTGGAGCGTTCCGCGTCGAAACCGAGGGACTCCAGGACGAATCTGGCCTTGTCCACCTGCTCAGCGGCTTGCTCGTTCACGCTGGTACTAGCTCCTGGGTCATTTCCTCGACGAGCTGGTCGAGGTCACCTTGTTCGGGAAGGTGGTCAGTGGCCTGTCCGAGCCTGCGCAGGGTGGGCTGGTCGGGATAGTTGAGCGACCGTAGATCGGTGGCGTTGACCTGGGTGTGGCCTGAGAAGGTCCGGAAGTAGCGGTCCACGATGGTGCTGTTCAGCCACAGGCACAAACCCCAAGCCAATTCCCTGTCCAACCCCATGCCGTTCTTGTGGAACACGTTGAGGTGGTTCTCAAACGCCACGGGCTTGCCTTGGTGCCGGGTTGGGTCCCACACTGCGGCGACGATCCGGCGCCGCTCCTCCTTCGCGGAGAAACGCTTGACCAGCACGTAGTAGCCGCTGGGTAGCAGCGCTTTGCGGTCAGATTCTTCCACCAGGCTAAACGCCTGGGCTTTGCCGATCTGCCGGGGCCAATGAACTTCGCCTTGGCGGAGATTGCCCGGATAGACCAACGGCAGATATCCGGGCTGCGGAACGTTATGGAGATTTTGCCGGGCCCTGAAATCGACAACCTTCCCTGTGGACACTTTTAGGCCTAACGCTGTCAGCGACGCGGGCAGTGCCTCCACTGCCTTGACCGCTTCGCAAGAAGCCTCGTCTGGAGTGATGCGAATGAACTGGTGGGGATCAGCCGGAGAAACTAACTCGTTGTAGCCGACCGTCCGTGACATCACCTCGTCAGTGTGGTCACGCGATGACGTGATGACCACTGCACCGCGAGGGCCGGCCTTCGTAGCGGAAAACACAACGTTCTCCTGCAGCACGCCAGTGTCACCGAAGACCGTGGAGCGCGACTCGAAGGTGTGTACCCGGTTGAACGCCACCTCAGCCAACAAGCGGCGGCGGAACTGACCGAAGTACGGGCCGTTAGCGAACGAACGCGGTGTGATCGCCACTAGTTGGCCGCTGCACCGCAGCGAATCCACACCGATGGCTAAAAACGCTGAATACAGGTTGGTCACCTCCCAACCCGACAATTTCAGCGCCTTACGCTGCCACGATGCTGATCCCAGCTTCTTGTACGGCGGATTCATTATCACCAGGTCGTAGTTAGTACCTAACTCGGCGTCTAGGCCGGATTGCATACGAATCAGATCACCAGCCACCACTTTGACTCTGACTAACATGTTGTGGTCACGGCCCCACTGCTCACACAGTCGCACAGTCTGGTGAAGGGCTGGCAACAATGAGGCATCGGATTCAACCGCTGTGACTTCAATGGCGTCTACTCCGCCTTCCCTACACGCGCGCTCCACGACGGCGGCCGTTAACATGCCAGACCCCGCCCCAGGATCAAGAACCCGCAGCACGTTCGTGCGCAGAAGGGTTGGCAGACCGGCGATCAGAGCCGCCGCCTTCTCGGGGGTAAAGTACTGGCCCTGCACAGCCTGGGAAACCGTGTCCAGCGTGCTCGTCGCCTCAACCCGCACCCTCTCCGCGTGGCTCAGCAGTCTTCCACTCACACCAACCAGCCTAATAGGCGGCACTGTCACCATAAGGTCTTCCCGTCCGCGCCTTGTGAATATCGCCTTTTTACTACGCACACTCTCCTTGCGCTTCCACATACCAAGCTTGCATTTCTGCCTTCGCGGCATTGAGTGTTAGATCGCCTGTGAGGAATGAACCGGACGCAATCTGCTGCCGCACCAGCACCGCTAGCCCCACTGGAGGTCTGAAACCTTGACACTTACGCCTAAGTTTTTCTCGGAGTTTCCGCAGGAAAGGTTGGGGGTGCTTCTGGTTCAGTGGAAAAAGTGCCGTGCGCCTGTGAAATATAGAGCTACGCCCGCCCGTTCCGCTGCGGCCACCACTTCTTGGTCTCGGATAGAACCACCGGGTTCTACTACTGCTTTCACGCCAGCCGCTAGAAGCACTTCCAGCCCGTCAGCGAATGGGAAAAAAGCGTCCGATGCCGCCACCGCTCCGTGCGCTCGCTGCTGACCGGCCCGTTCTACCGCCAAACGCGCCGAATCCACCCGGTTTACTTGACCCATACCCACTCCCACGGAAGCTCCGTCCCGAGCTAAAAGAATGGCATTGGATTTGACTGACCGCACTGCTTTCCAAGCAAACAACAGATCGGCCCAAGTCGCATCATCGGCGGGAGCACCGGCCACCAACTCCCATTTGGCAGGCATATCTCCGGAGGCTTGGAAGCGGTCGCGTTCTTGCAGCAATAAGTCACCACTAATCGGTTTGGCTTCAAAAGCCGGTAGCGGATCAGCCGGCAAACGTAATATCCGCAGATTGGTTTTACTGCGGAGCAGTTCTAACGCCGCTTCCTCATAGTTGGGCGCCACTATCACTTCCGTGAAGATGGGTTTAACTTGCTGCGCCATCTCTAGAGTCACTGGACGGTTGGTGGCGATCACACCGCCGTAGGCGCTGATGGGGTCGCAAGCGTGCGCTTTACGGTGGGCTTGGGCGATGTCTGCACCTACCGCTATTCCGCAAGGGTTGGCGTGTTTCACTATGGCCACTGCCGGTGCAGTAAAGTCCAGGGCGGCCCGGCGGGCGGCATCGGCGTCTCCGTAATTATTGAAGCTCATGGGTTTACCACCTAGTACTTCCGCACCGGCTAAACCCCTGTTGGCAACCCTCCTGTCTGGGGCCACTCCGCCGCTAACCTTCTGGTAGACGGCTGCTACCTGATGGGGGTTCTCTCCGTACCGTAAACCCACTTCCGAATGCCCCGCGGCGTCGGCGGCAAGCGGCGTTCCCACCCGCCGGTAGGTGGCCCCAACCCAGAGCGGCGGCACCGGACCTTGAACTCGGGCCGAGCTGGGTGCGCCCGCCGGGTTAGGTGCAGAAGCTGAAACCGGCGCGGCAGTATCCCGGGTTTCCGGTGCCAACACCGTAGCCATCCAGGTAGCCACCGCCACCTCGTAATCGGCAGTATGGATAAAGGCATCCCGAGCCAATTGACGGCGTTGCTCCAAAGTAAAACCGCCTTGATGCAACGCTTGGATAATTTGGGAGTAGCAAACCGGAGAAGTTACCACCGCCACACTGGCGTGGTTTTTAGCCGCTGCTCGCACCATGGTGGGCCCGCCAATGTCAATTAACTCCACACACTGATCTGGACTAGCACCAGAAGCCACCGTGGCAGCAAAGGGGTAAAGGTTCACCACCACCAAATCAAATGGTTCTATCCCCAATTCCGCTAACCGTTGAACGTGGGAAGCTTGACGCCGATCCGCCAAAATGCCAGCGTGAACTACGGGATGAAGGGTTTTGACCCGGCCTTCCAAACATTCTGGAAAACCCGTCAACTCTTCCACTGGCTTTACGCTTACCCCGGTCGCGGCGATGGTACGTGCGGTGGACCCGGTGGACACAATCTGCACTCCAGCTTGCTCCAACGCTCGAGCCAATTCCTCCAAACCGGTCTTGTCATAAACCGAAACTAAAGCCCGCCGGATCGGTTGACGCTCAGAAATGGTGTTAGGGGACGATGCCTGGTGTGACATAGCGGAACCTCCTTATAGCTGGATGGCTCCTCACACCCAGGCGAACGATGTGAGCGGAAAATCTAGGCCAGTCTACTCCCCCGGTGGTGCTCCACCCCAAAATCGCCAGTCGTGGACGGGCCGAAGCCAGTCTAGCCCTGCCGCAGGCGGGTTCACTTTGCTAATTGCGTGCACTTTTCTAAGACGCCACGTTAGTCGTCTGGTTTCGCTTGGCATTGTCAAGCGACTCGAGTGGACCAACTCCCACTAGGAGCACCGGTACTGACAGGGTTTTAAAGGGTTAACTCGCCCCGGGCTAGCCGCGCCACGGTGGTGATCAACAAGTCACGTTCTTGGACTTTAATGCGCTCATGCAGGGTGGCTTCGGTGTCTCCCGCCTGCACTTTTACTTCACGTTGGTCCAACACCGGACCGGTATCCACGCCGCTATCTACCCGGTGAATGGTGCAACCAGTAATTGGTACACCTGCCGCTAAAGCATCTCTGACGGCGTGTGCACCCGGAAAAGCTGGCAACAACGCCGGGTGGGTGTTGATGGTTCGGTCCCCAAACTGGTCCAGGAAAGGCGCGCCTAATACCCGCATAAAACCAGCCGAGACCACCAGATCGGGGTTAAACACCGCTACTGCTGCAGCCAACGCGGCATCCCATTGTGCCCGCGAGTCGAAATCAGCTAACTGAACCTGGAAAGTAGCTACCCCATGCTTACGGGCCAACTCCAATGCTGCCGCGGGGCGGTCCGTCCCTAACGCCACCACCTGCGCCGGATACTCCGGCGGTTGGGCCGCGCGCATCAACGCATCCGCTAAAGAACCGGCCCCAGAAGCGAGGACTACCACGCGCAAACTCACCGGCTCACCCTACCGGTGCCACCGCCAAGTAGCCATCAGGACTCATCACAAGTAACAATAGAGCGATGTCTTTACCACCGGCCCCGCCTGTCCGTGAACCCGATCCACCCCGTTCCGGGAAAGATGAAGCCCGCGAACGTGCCCAAAAGGACCGGGAGCAGAAACGCGCGGAACTAGAAAAAGAACTCAAAGCTCTTACCGCAGAACAACGCGCCGAGCTGGCCCGGGTCAACCGGCACGTCCTGGGGTTTGGGGCAGCAGCCATGGCGGCGATGGTCGCGTTGATACTGCCGTTACCTTGGCCAGCCTTAGGTATAGCCGCCCTTATAGGGGCAGTAATAGTGGCGTTGCGTGGCATTGTGTTAGCCCGCCGCATACCGTTGGCCCGAGGCGCCATCATGTACCTGTCTTTAGGTTTGAGCCTACTGGGGGTTTTCATGTTGTACTCGGTTCCTCTGCTGTTCACCTGGGAAGACCAGTGGAACTACCAGCAGTGCGTGGAACAAACCCAAACCATTCAAGGCCAAGACACCTGTCTCGATACCTTAGAAAAAGCCACCAAGAATAATTGGCAGCGTTTACTGCAGGGCTAGGCCGCTAGGAGCGGCAAAGACATTTCACACTTGATTCCGACTTCCTCTTCCTCGGGGTCCCCGCGAAAGATTCGACCAGAGGGAGAAGATTTGGTGGGGTGAGTTCCTCGGGGTCCCCGCGAAAGATTCGACCAGAGGGAGAAGATTTGGTGGGTGAGTTACCCACAGTGCCGCTAACCGTTGATGGAACTGGGTAGACGCGATTGCACTAGGTCGGCCAGGGCATCCAGCCAAAGCGGATGCGCGTTGAGGCATTCGTGGCGCACAAAAACCCCATTCGGGTTGGCCTCAAGAAAGGTTTCCCGGTTCAATATTTCGATCTCTTCTAGGGTTTCCAAACAGTCCGAGGCGAAACCGGGACAGATCACATCCAAACGGTTTACTCCCTGGCGGCCTAATTGGGCAACGGTGTCAATGGTGGCGGGGGTAAGCCACTTAGCCGGCCCAAACTTGGACTGAAACGTCAGTACAGACTGTTCTTCTGTAACACCCAAACGGGTTCGCAAAGCGGCTGCAGTTTGTTCACACTGACTGCGATAGGGGTCTCCGGAACGGTCCATCGCTTCCGGTATACCGTGAAAAGACAACAGCATCCGGTCTCCGCCCGCGAAATCGGGACGGCCGTGCTGCTCCCAGGCTTCCTCCGCCCGGGCAGCTAACGCTTCGATATAGCCAGGTAACGTGGGGTAGGAATGCACCGTGGCGTATTCCAGCTGGTTGACCGCCCCCAGCGCATGACGGGCCACCTCGTCTATAACGGAAGCCACTGTGGGTATCGAATACTGCGGATAGAGAGGTACTACCAAAACACGGCCGATGCCGTCCCGCTGCAGGCCGTCTAAGACCTCCCGCACGCCGGGGCTCCCGTAACGCATGGCGTAGACCACCCGAGGTGCAGCGTGCTCCCCTAAGACAGACAGACGTTCTTCCACTCCCCGGGCTTGGGCCTCAGTATGGACCGAGAGTGGTGAGCCTCCATCCAGCCAAATAGTGCGGTATTTCTCTGCCACCTTAGGCGAACGCCAAGGCAGCACACAGATCTCCAAACAGGTCCGCCACAACACGGCAGGCACGTCTACCACCCGCCGGTCGGAAAGGAATTGCCGGAGGTAACGCTTTACTTCACTGGCGGTGGGAGTTTGGGGGGTACCCAAGTTGACTAACACCACCGCTAGGGAGCTCTCATTGAATCTTTTCATTCCGCTCGCATCTTTCTGCAGCAAGGCCCCGTGTAAGGAAAAACTTGGTTCAGGCGTAAAAGCTTGGGACGCCAGGTGGTTTAGATCAACGCTCTTAGACATGTTTGGTCCCTTCCACATTTTTTTGGCCTTGCCTTAGGCGTAACAGCAGAGATGCCGCACAGGCCCCTACCCCTAATTCCAAAGCCAGCCACCCAACCAACGGCCACCAAGCGGCACCCACCAACGCTAAACGTCCCGGGCCACCTGAGCCTCCCGACCAAACCACTAGGACGCTCAACCCTAGGGCCGCCACCAGTCCGCAAGATACGCTCGTTAGGGCGGTTTGCCACCAGTGGCGGGTGGCTCCTAACGTCTGGTGCAACCACCACCCGGCTAAAGCTCCGGCAAAGACCGGTATTAAGACAAGCGCTATCGCTACTGCCGGTGGTGCTGTAGTAGGTAAGAATCCCAA
>JAISMT010000067.1 GCA_031276585.1 Bifidobacteriaceae bacterium | reverse complement strand
GAACGGGTGATAGCCAACCAATTGGCGTGGCGTTTACGTACCGAATACGAGCGATCTTGGGATGTTGACGTGGAGTACAACCGGGTGGGACACGGTAGTGCTGTCAAAGGTAGAGCCGTAGATCAACCGGATCCGGCCACCCGGCCGGTGGATATTTCAATCCATCACCGGGGGTTGACGGGCCGTATGGATAACCTGATGGTGGTGGAGCTGAAAACTCACGGTGTTAAGGATTTGCCGTCTGAGGTAGCACGTTTGGAAACAACCCAGCGGGGTTATGACTATCAGCATGCGGTGCTTTTGGACTTGGGTATGTCTCGGGGGGAAGACCCGGAGGGTCCTCCAGTGCTGCTCCGTCCTGAATGGTTGTGGCTCCCTGGTGCTAAGACCCTTTCACCGGTTTTTGATCAAGAATCGGCTTTACAGCTGTCTCGGGATGGATGGAATGCGCGCCAGGCCCGGGCGGCAGCACAGGACGCGCGGCGCGATTGAAATACAAGACGTGGAACCGGCGCCTAACCCCCTGGTTCTGGGGTCGTTAGGGCCGCTAAAGGTAGCGAAACCTTAAATGCTTGAGCCGGGTTTTCCTACTGGGGGCCTCGCTGTCGAAAGATATTTTCGAGCGGAGCGAGAAGGTTTTGTGGGGTACCGCATTGAAATACAAGACGTGGAACCGGCGCCTAACCCTCCGGTCCTGGGGTCGTTAAGGCCGCTAAAAGTAGCGAGACCTTAAATGCTTGAGCCGGGTTTTCCTACTGGGGCCTTGCTGTCGAAAGATATTTTCGAGCGGAGCGAGAAGGTTTTGTGGGGTACCGCTAGGGCATGGAGGGGGAGCTAGTCTTGGGCTCGTTTGAGGATCTCGGTTAACCGGTTTCCGGCTGCTACTACCGATGCCGCGTGGAGGCGCCCCGGTTGGCGGGTCATGCGGTCCGCCGGTCCAGACACTGAGACGGCTGCCACTACCCGCCCACCTGGTCCGCGTACCGGCGCGGAGACTGAGGCGGCACCAGCTTCGCGTTCCGCTACTGACTGGGCCCAACCGTGACGGCGCACCAAGGAGAGTGCGGTGGCGGTGAATTTGGCGTTGACTAGGCCCCGGTGCATTCTTTCGGGTTCTTCCCAGGCTAGTAGTACTTGGGCGGCGGACCCGGCGGTCATGGAGAGAACTGCCCCCACGGGGATGGAATCCCGCAGCCCTACCGGCCGTTCCGCTGCCGCTACACAGACCCGTTGATCGCCTTGGCGGCGGAATAGTTGGGCTGATTCCCCGGAGTGATCCCGAAGCGCCGCTAGGACCGGACCGGCCGCTTGCAGCAGCGTGTCTTGGCCCGCAGCGGAGGCTAACTCGCTGAACCGGGGGCCTAAAACGAACCGGCCTTGCATGTCGCGATTCACAAAACGGTGGTGTTCTAGGGCCACCGCTAGGCGGTGGACGGTGGGGCGCGCTAAACCGGTGGCATGCACTAATTGGGCTAAAGTGGCTGGTCCGGCTTCTAGAGCGCCCAGCACTGAGGCGGCCTTGTCCAGAACTCCGACTCCGCTAGTATTGTCCATGTCTTGATACTTGCACTTCCAAATTGTGAGACGCAAGATAGTTGGCGGATTGTTTCATTTAGCCCTCCCGAGGAGCCGAACGCGCATGGGCAAAACATTGGCGGAAAAGGTTTGGGACGCCCACGTGGTCCGCAAGGGCCAGAACGGTGAACCAGACCTTCTGTATATAGACCTACATATGGTCCATGAGGTCACTTCACCGCAGGCTTTTGAGGGTTTGCGTTTGACGGGCCGCACCCCGCGGCGCCCGGACCTGACTATTGCCACGGAGGACCACAACACTCCTACTCTCAACATTGATCTCCCCATTGCGGACCCCACTTCGCGGCTCCAGATTGATACCTTGCGCAACAACGCGCGTGAGTTCGGGTTGCGTTTGCATTCTTTAGGGGATGCCGACCAGGGCATAGTGCACGTGGTGGGGCCGCAGCTGGGTTTGACTATGCCTGGGCTCACCGTGGTGTGTGGCGATTCCCATACTTCCACTCACGGGGCTTTTGGGGCGTTGGCATTTGGGATTGGTACTTCTGAGGTAGAACACGTGTTGGCTACTCAGACGTTGCCGTTGGTGCCGTTCAAAACTATGGCCATCAACGTTCCGGGACGTTTGCGTCCCGGTGTGACCGCTAAAGATGTGATTTTGGCGGTGATAGCTGAGATCGGCACCGGTGGTGGCCAGGGTTATGTGTTGGAGTACCGGGGGGAGGCCATCCGAGCGCTTTCCATGGAGGGCCGCATGACCATCTGCAACATGTCAATCGAGGCTGGAGCTCGGGCGGGTATGGTGGCACCGGACCAAACCACTTTTGATTATCTAGCGGGCCGCCCTCACGCTCCGGCCGGACCGGATTGGGATGCGGCCGTGGAGTACTGGCGCACTCTCCATACTGACGCTGATGCCACTTTTGACGCCGAGGTCACCATTGATGCCAACACGTTGGAACCTTTTGTGACTTGGGGTACTAACCCCGGCCAGGGGGCGCCGCTTAGTGCCACCGTGCCGGAACCGGCGGGGGCTCAGGATGATGAGGACCGCATCGCCATCGAAAAAGCTCTCCAATATATGGATCTGGCGCCGGGTACACCGCTCAAGAACATCAAGGTGGATACGGTGTTTTTGGGTTCCTGTACTAACGGCCGCATTGAGGACTTGCGGGCGGCCGCGGCGGTACTGCAAGGCAACAAGTTGGCCGATGGCGTGCGCATGCTGGTGGTGCCGGGCTCAGCTCGGGTACGTATTCAGGCGGAGAAAGAAGGTTTGGACCAAGTGTTCAAGGACTTCGGAGCGGAATGGCGGAACGCCGGGTGTTCTATGTGTTTGGGGATGAACCCAGACCAGTTAGCTCCGGGAGAACGTTCCGCTTCTACCTCGAACCGCAATTTTGAAGGACGTCAAGGTAA
>JAISMT010000023.1 GCA_031276585.1 Bifidobacteriaceae bacterium | reverse complement strand
CCGGTGGTGCCGGAGGTATAAATCACGGCCGCTAGATCTGAGCCTTGCACCGCCGCCCGCCGGGCCGCTAAAACCGAATCTGGTATTGAGCGGCCTTTTTCCTCTAAAGCTTCCAGGGCACCGTGTTCCATCACAAAAACCTTCTCGCCCAGGTGGGGGCGTAGAACTTCAGCGTGGGATGGTTGCTCCGCTATGGCACCCACCATTCCGCTATTAGTGATAATCCACTCGGTTTGGGTTGGTGACGAAGTCTCGTAGACCGGGACTCCTGCTGCACCAATACACCACAAGGCGTAGTCCACGCGGGTCCACGGTTCTGAGGTGCGTCCCATGATCCCAAACCGGTCACCGTGTTCTACTCCAACCGCAATGAGTCCCTTAGCTAGTGCGTATACCGAATCTGTGAACTGGGCAGCGGTGATTGGTTCCCAACCGTTAGCGCCTTGCACTTCGATCATGGGGGCATCGGGGCCACGCTGCCGCCGTTCCTCTAACAAATCTGCAATTGATTCTTCTGGGTTGGCTGGGTGAATGGGCTCTAGGGCAGAAACTCTCACCCACCGGACCTTAGTCCAATGAACACGGATATAAGAAACGCGAGACAAACAGAGCGCTACCGGGCTACCAGTAAGATACCCGGGTGGCAACCACTAATGATTTGAAAAACGGCCTAGTGCTGAACTTAGACGGCCAACTATGGACCGTGGTCGAGTTCCAGCACGTAAAGCCCGGTAAGGGTGGCGCCTTTGTGCGCACCAAGTTGAAGAATGTGCTGACTGGCAAGGTGGTGGACAAGACTTTCAACGCCGGTTTGAAGGTAGACACCGCTACCGTGGATAAACGAGACATGCAGTATCTGTACCGTGACGGTGAGTCGTTTGTGTTCATGGACAAAGACACCTATGACCAGATCAACGTCACGGAAGTTACCGTGGGAGAGGCTGCTAACTTCCTGTTGGAAGGGCAGGACGCCATAGTGGCTACCCATGATTCGGTGCCGCTTTATGTGGAGCTTCCGGCCGCTGTGGTCTTGGAGATCACATATACCGAGCCGGGGCTGCAAGGGGACCGTTCTACCGGCGGCACTAAGCCCGCCACTTTGGAGACGGGTTATGTGATTCAAGTGCCGCTCTTTTTGGAACAGTGCACCATGGTCAAGGTAGACACCCGCAGCGGGGACTACCTCGGTCGGGTTAACTGATGGCCGCTGCCGCCCGCACTACGGCTCGGGATGTGGCCCGCCGGCGGGCGGTGGAGTTGGTGTTTGAGTCTTTGCAGCGCCGTCAGCCGGCCAGCGTTTTGTTAGAGGGCCGGGAGGCGCCCCCACCTTATGCGTTGACACTGGTCCAGGGGGTGGAAGCCCACCAAACTGAGATCACCGAATGGTTGGACACCTATTCCCACGGTTGGCCTTCTAAACGCATGCCGGCGGTGGACCGGGCCATCTTGTATGTGGGTGCTTATGAGGTGGTGTTTGAACCGGACGTACCGGATCAGGTGATTCTCAAAGCAGCGGCTGATCTAGCGGCTAAGCTCTCCACTGACAAGTCACCAAACTTTGTTTCCGGACTGTTGGGGCGTATTTCTCAGATTAAGGAGACGCTCTAACCTCGGGCAGAGTCCTTTAACGACCCGTCCGGAGAGGCGGGGAAGGAGTAACTATGGGTGCCACTGAGGTGCTAGGTGCTGCTGATATAGACCGTGCCATTCAGCGCATAGCTCACCAGGTGTTGGAAAAAAACCGCGGGCCGGACGGGTTGGTGTTATTGGGTATACCGACCCGGGGGGTGCCGTTAGTGCAGCGGTTAGCGCAGGCGATCAGCGCTATTGAGCCGGACTGGAACCAAGCGGTGGGCCAGTTGGATGTGACTATGTACCGTGATGATTTGGCTCAGACTCCTACTCGCGCCTTGGGTTTGACTCAGATTCCGGAGGGCGGCATTGATGGCGCCACCGTGGTGTTGGTCGATGACGTGTTGTACTCCGGGCGTACCATCCGGGCAGCGTTAGATGCGTTAGCGGATTTAGGCCGTCCTCAAGCGGTCCGGTTGGCGGTATTGGTAGACCGGGGCCACCGCCAGTTGCCTATTCGAGCGGACTACGTGGGGAAAAACCTTCCCACGGCAGCCGCAGAACGGGTGGATGTGCTTTTGGCGCAGACGGACGGCCGGGATGCTGTGCTAATCCGGGGTAAAGAACAATGAAACACTTGCTCAGCGCCGCTGATTTGGAATCAGCCCAAGCGGTACGGATTTTGGATGTGGCAGAGCAGATGGCTGCTACTCAGGCTCGGGAAATTAAAAAACTTCCCACGTTGCGTGGTTTGACCGTGGTGAACTTGTTTTTTGAAGACTCCACCCGGACTCGCATCTCTTTTGAAGCGGCCGCCAAGCGGTTGAGTGCTGACGTGATTAACTTCACTCCTAAAGGTTCCTCGGTTTCCAAAGGCGAATCGCTCAAAGACACCGTTCTAACCTTGGGCGCTATGCACACCGATGGCATTGTGGTGCGTCATTGGGCTTCGGGGGCGCCCTATCTAATAGCTCACTCGGGTTGGACGGGGGCTTCGGTGATTAACGCTGGTGATGGCACCCACCAGCACCCTACTCAGGCATTGTTGGATGCCATGACCATGCGCCGGCATCTGACGGCTGGCGATCCGTTGGGTCGCGATTTGTCTGGGTTGAAGGTCATGGTGGTGGGGGATGTGTTGCATTCGCGGGTAGCGCGTTCCGGGGTGGACTTGTTCAGCACGTTAGGTGCCCAGGTGACTTTAGTGGCCCCCGCCACTCTTCTGCCGGTGGGGGTGGAGACCTGGAATTGCGATGTGTTTTGGGACTTGGACCAGGCTTTGGAAACTAACCCGCCGGATGCGTTGATGATGTTGCGGGTGCAGCGGGAGCGCATGTCCAGTACGGGTGGCGGGTTTTTTCCCAGCCCGGAGGAGTACACCCGTGAGTTTGGTTTGGATGCGGACCGGTTGGCTCGGCTGCAGCCCCACACCATAGTGCTGCACCCCGGGCCTATGAACCGGGGTTTGGAGATCACTTCACAGGCGGCGGATGGTTCCCGCTCTGTGATTCAGGAACAGGTGGCTAACGGGGTGGCGGTTCGTATGGCCGTCCTCTACCTGACCTTGGCTGGAACTAAGGAGTAGATAGTGAATTACCTGATCAAAGGGGCCGTGTTGCCTTCTGGTGAGCGGGCGGATGTCCGGATAGAGGAAGGGGCCATAGTCACGGTGGGTAAGGCCTCACCGAACAGTGATGATCAGTTGGTGGATGCTGATGGTTTGCAGCTGCTGCCTGGTTTGGTGGATCTGCACACCCATTTGCGCCAGCCGGGTCAGGAAGACGCGGAAACGGTGGCTTCTGGTTCCCGGGCGGCGGCGGCCGGGGGATTCACTTGTGTGCACGCGATGGCTAACACTAATCCGGTGGCGGATACGGCTGGCGTGGTGGAACAGGTTTGGCGTTTGGGCCGGGCTGCGGGGTTGGTGGATGTGCGGCCGGTGGGGGCGGTTTCGGTAGGGCTGGAGGGGCGGCATTTGGCGGAGTTGGCGGCGATGGCTCGTTCGGCAGCGCAGGTGCGTATGTTTTCCGATGACGGCCATTGTGTTTGGGATCCGGTGTTGATGCGGCGGGCTTTGGAGTATGTCAAAGGCATAGACGGTGTGGTGGCTCAACACGCTCAAGAACCGCGCCTCACGGAGGGGGCTCAGATGCATGAGGGGGTGGTGTCCAGCGTGGTGGGTTTACCGGGTTGGCCGGCGGTGGCAGAGGAATCCATTATTGCCCGCGATGTGCTTTTAGCTGAGCATGTGGGTTCCCGGTTACACGTTTGCCACGTTTCGACGGCTGGTTCGGTAGAGATTATTCGCTGGGCTAAAAGCCGGGGTATTCAGGTTACAGCCGAGGTTACTCCCCATCATTTATTGCTCACCGATGAGACCGCTCGCACTTATGACCCGGTTTATAAAGTGAACCCCCCGCTGCGGGCTGCTGCCGATGTGGCCGCAGTCCAAGAGGCTTTAGCCGATGGCACTTTGGATGTGGTGGGTACCGATCACGCGCCGCACCCCCCGGAAACTAAAGATTGCGAGTGGGCGGCGGCGGCTTTCGGTATGACGGGTCTGGAGACGGCCCTGCCGGTGGTGTATGAAGTAATGGTGGAAACTGGCCGGATGACTTGGGCGGACGTAGCTCGGGTGTTTGCGGTTAAGCCAGCTCAGATAGGCCGGGTGTCTTCCCAAGGACGGCCTATAGCGGTAGGGGAGAGCGCTAACTTGACGCTGTTTGACCCTGCTGCCCGCTGGACGGTGGTACCGGAACAATTGGAGACGGCATCGGGCAATACGCCGGTGGCTGGACGGGAAATGCACGGCCGGACGGTGGCGACGTTCTACGCTGGCCGCGCTACCGTGTTGGACGGAAAGGTGGTTTGAGATGACGGAAAAACCGGCAGCGTTGCTGGTATTGGAGGATGGGCGGCACTTTAGGGGGGAAGCTTTTGGTGCTTTGGGAACCACCACCGGGGAAATAGTGTTCAACACTTCTATGACCGGCTACCAGGAAACGTTGACTGATCCTTCTTACCACCGGCAGATTTTGGTGATGACCGCTCCACACATTGGGAACACGGGTGTGAACAGCCAAGACCCGGAATCGGGGCGCATTTGGGTGGCGGGTTTTGTGGTGCGTAACCCCTCGCCGCGCCCGTCAAATTGGCGTTCCGAACAATCTTTAGAGCAAGAGCTGGCGGATCAAGGTGTGGTGGGAATAGCTGGTGTTGACACCCGTGCTATCACGTTGCACCTCCGGGAACGGGGCGCTATGCGGGCGGGGATTTTTTCGGGAACCGCCATGTTGGATGCTGTGGGGCGGCGGCGTTCCTGGGAAGAGCTAGTGGAAGTGGTCCGGGCCACACCGCCGATGGCGGGCCAAGATTTAGCGGGTCAGGTCACCACCGAAGAGTGGTACACGGTAGAACCTCCGGAAGGTGTGGCGGTGGAGGCTACCGTAGTAGCAGTGGACTTGGGCATCAAAGGTATGACCCCCGAGTTGTTGGCTCGCCGGGGAGTGCGGGTCCACGTGGTGCCACGTTCGGTGACGTTTGCGGAGATTGAAGCCTTAGCGGTGGATGGAGTGTTCTTTTCCAACGGTCCCGGTGACCCGGCAGCTGCCACCACCGAACTGGATTTGTTACGCCAAGTGTTGGACGCTCGGATCCCGTTTTTCGGTATCTGTTACGGCAACCAACTGTTAGGCCGAGCTTTGGGTTTTGAAACCTACAAACTAGGTTTTGGACACCGGGGAGTGAACCATCCGGTACTAGACCGGGCTACGGGCAAAGTAGAGATCACTGCTCACAACCATGGTTTCGCGGTTGCTGTGCCGGTAGAGAAGGCAGTAGTGGCGCCCTATGGGGACGGACGGTACGGACGGGTGGAGGTCTCTCACCTGGATTTGAATGATTCGGTGGTGGAGGGTCTGCGTTTGCAGGACCGGCCGGCTTTTTCTGTCCAGTATCACCCGGAAGCAGCGGCCGGCCCCCACGATGCGGCTTACCTGTTTGACCGCTTCTTGGACCTAATGCGCGAGTCTCGCGGCCGCTAAACCACCTAAAACGCAGACTAAACACAACCCCAGGTTGAGGGCCACATTGGTTCCAGCCCGTAGGTATTCCTGTGCTTCCAACATGGTGACGGTTTCCATAGAGAAAGCGGAGAAGGTGGAGAGCCCACCCAGCAACCCGGTGGTGAGGAGTAGCCGGGTGGGCTCAGCTAAAGCGGTAATGTTGCGTTCCCAACCCATGACGAACCCGATGAATAGGGCAGCTATCACATTGGAGACCAAGGTTCCATAGGGGAAACTGGTGGGTAGTACGCGAGTGAGGAAGTACCGGAAACAGGCCCCCACAAATGCGCCGCAACCGACGCAAAGAAAGTTCAACATTCTTAACCTCTCGACTCTCGGCGGTAGAACCCGGTGGCCAGGACAATGGTAGAGGTTGTGGGACCAAGAGTGTTGGGTTAGCGTTTAGTAGACGGGTAACATTCGGGGTGGCGGCGTTAGGCCGGTTCAATAGTTCTACCGGAAGGGGACGGTTATGCG
>JAISMT010000018.1 GCA_031276585.1 Bifidobacteriaceae bacterium | reverse complement strand
CCGAGTCCGGTAGGCAGGGTACCTCCCTACCGCGTAAGCAGGGCAATAGCTTCGAGATGGGGAGTGGCTGGAAACAAATCAAAGGCTTGTACTGAACGCACCCGATAACCGGCGTCTTGTAGGTAACGCAAGTCTCGAGCCAAGGCCGATGGTTCGCAAGATACATAAGCAATGCGTTCGGGACCAGCGTCCGCCAAAGCCGCACACACACCTTGGCCGGCGCCCGAACGCGGGGGATCCAAAACCACACCATCCGGCTTGCTTCCACCAATACCCCGCCGTAAAGCCACCAACACTTCAGCCCGGTGGGCTCCACCCAAACTCCAACCGGCCGTCCGGGCATTACGCCGGAGATCAGCAATGGCCGCACTGGAGCTTTCCACCGCTGTAACCTGAACGCCTGCTGCGGCCAAAGGTAGCGTGAACAGACCCGCACCGGCATATAGATCCCAAATGGCTTGACCCGGTTGTGGCTCTAAGGCTTCCCAGACTGCGCGAATCAACACCTCCGGAGCTTTCTGGTGGGCTTGCCAAAAACCAGTACCCGCTAGTTCATAGGAACACTCGCCGGCCGGGGTGGCTACTTTCTCCTGCCGCCGCCTCCCAGAAGGCTTCCCATCCACTAGGTAAAAAGCTTTACCAACAGAAGGCGCCACCGCCGTCAAACGCACTCCCGCTGGCCAGGTGCGCTCCAACAAGCCTAGAGCCTCCACTGCTGGTACCGCCAACGGTAAGGCCTTCAACGGCACCACTTCAGTTGAACGGGGCCGCTTCATGCCGGCTCGTCCATCTGACCCTACGGTCAACTCCACTTTGGTACGCCAATTCAAACCAGAACCATCGTCTACTGGAACTACTTCCTGAACTAGCTTTGGTTCCAGACCGGCCGTGTGTCCCAACTGGTCCCTCAAAACTTGGGTCTTGGCGGCCCTCGCCTTGTCCGGACGCACATATCCCAAACCCGCAGCCCCCACCCGGACTCCTTCCGGCCATAGCGGCTCGATCCGGTCGGGTGAAGCCTCCAGCACCCGGCGCACCTCCGCTCGCCAATATTGCCGCCGCCGTTCCGTCACTCGCACTTCCACCCGTTCACCCGGTATCGCCCCACTCACCAGCACCACTGGGCCCTCCCCCTGCCGGGAGGCACAAATTCCACCGTTTCCCCACTGCCCGGCGGTAAGCACTAGACCACTTGATTCTTGTAGCTCTGATCCTTGATTCAAATCCATACTTTCTCTGAGTGGCTTGGTGAAACTGGCGCCGCCGGACCTCATAAGGACCAACGTGGAGACGGAAAGCGGTTAGAGTTCCCGGGCCAAGAATTCTGGAACCGAAAGAACCTGGGCTGAGCGGCTCCGAACTCGAAGAAACTGTACTCAGCGGGCGGCATCGGACCCGTCCAACTGCCAGGGCACCGAAGCCACCACTACCCCGTCTTGGTGGCGTAAACGTGAGGTGAGGCGCGCCGCCGATCGGTTGTGAAAAAACCGCTCCCACCAGTGACTTACCACCTTTTCCGGGATGTACACCACCACTAAATCCCGGGGTGCTCGGTCCCGCAAGGTGCGGACGTGCTGCACCAACGGACGGGTGATCTCCCGGGTGGGGGAATCCAAGATACGCAACGTGACCGGAACATCGGCGCGGTCCCAGCCCCGCCGTAGCTCCCATACTCGGGCCAGGTCTACGGCCACAGTGACTGCCTCTAAAGTGGCGGGCCGGGTAGAACGAGCATAAGCAATAGCTCTAGCGGTAGCCCGGTTCATGGCACTAACCAACACCAAAGCGTGTACTCGGCTCGGTAAAGCCAAATCTTTCCGGTCTCCGGGCGCCAATTTCAGCTGGGAAGCCACCTGACGGTAGTGGCGGCGCACCAACAACATGAACCAGAAAGCCGCCGCTACCAGCCCCAAAGACAGCCAAGCGCCGTGGGTGAACTTAGTCACCACCACAATCACCAAAGCCGCCGCTGTAGAAACCAAACCAGCAGCGTTCACGGCCCGGGACGCTTGGAGACGGCGGCGTTCGGGAGCCGTTTTAGCCAAAGGTAATTTGTCTTTCCAATGCCGAGCCATGCCCAGTTGGGAAATGGTGAAAGACAAGAACGCACCCACAATGTACAGCTGGATGAGACGGGTTACCGAGGCTCCCATCAGCCAGATGATGCCGATGGAACCCGCCCCCAAAGTCACGATGCCGTGGGCTGCTACCCGCCGGTCGGAACGGCGGTAGAACTGTTTAGGCATGAACTCGTCTTGAGCCAACATGGACATGAGGGCCGGCACCCAACGAAAAGCGCTCGATGCCGCCAAAATCAGTAACATCCCCACTAGCGCGACTACCAGCACAAACACTGGGCGGGCGTTAGCAAACACCGTTTCAGCAATTTGAGCCAGGATGGGTTCTTGGTGGAAGTCTGGCCCTACCGGTGTTCCGTTGCGGTAGCGCAAACCGGTAGCGGGATCCGCCACAAACACCGCCCCAATTTGTTCCGCCAGCCACAACGTACCAAACAACAAAGCAGCACAGGCCACCCCCAACAGTGCCAGCGAGCGGGTGGCACTACGAGCCTTAGGCTCTCTAAAACTGGGTACCCCGGTCGCAATGTTTTGCACACCGGTTAGTGCCACTGCTCCAGAAGAAAAAGCTCGCAACACCAAAAGAGCCCCACCTAAGGCCGTCAAACCAGCCTGATAGTTGCTGGCTGGAACCACTTCCAGACCATGCATGGGACCGGGGGCCAGCGTACCCACCCAAGCTTGGATCCCGCCGGCTACAGCGGTCAATCCTAAAGCCCCAATGAAGGCATAAACCGCTAAAATCACCGTGTTGTCCAGCGCCTTTACTCCCCGCAAGGAAAGCAGCATCAACAGGGACACCAATATGGTGGCCACCACTTCAGCGTGTCCTTCAAGCGCGGGAATGATGGCCGCAAAATACTGTGCCCCGCAGGAAACCGACACGGCAACGGTCAGTAAGGAATCCACCATGGCGGCACCTCCCACTAGACCGCCGGCAGTAGAACCCAAGTTGGTTTTGGCGACGGCGT
>JAISMT010000187.1 GCA_031276585.1 Bifidobacteriaceae bacterium | reverse complement strand
TGCGATATAGGAATCAACCTGACCGGCGAATACAGTGCTAATTGGTAGCAAAGTGTGGCGCATCGCGTCGGCGCGGCGAAGCACGGTGTGGATCAGAGCGCGCCCGGTTCGCCCATTGCCGTCAATGAACGGATGGATGGCCTCAAACTGAGCGTGGACTATAGCCGCTCGCACAACGGGGTTACCCCGGGTGTTGGTCGCAAATTGAGCTAGATCCGCTACTAGACGCGGTACTTCACTTTGTGGCGGCGGCACATACGCTGCCCGGAGCGGGGACCAGCCGGGGCCGCCTACCCAGTTTTGTTCCTGCCGTAGCCCTGTGGCCAGTTTGGGTTCGATAACGTGTTGCAGGTTCACCATATCGGCGGTGGTTATTGGCCGGTTAGGATCAGCCAGTTCAGCAATTGCGGCTTCGGTGGCACGCACATTGGCAACTACGTCGAGTGCGAGTTGCGGTCCGTGGTGCAGCAATTCTGCAATGGCAAGTTTTTTGGGACTGATCCGGTTCCCTTCAATCCAGGACGAGGAAATGGATTCAGAACGAATTAGCAGGTGGTTCAGGTAGTGGCCACGTGCTCCAATCCGCTCATCGGCCCGCGCTAAGACCGCCAATGCGTTCTCGGCGGCGGTTTGAGCTTCACTGCTCAGGGCTGGTAGCCGGTCGCCCAACTCATTGGGAACATACGCTAGATACCGGCCTGCTGCCCGGTCTTTTCGGCTTAGACCGCTGGCGTCATCGGGCTGCCATTTCAGCTCCACGTATTTGCCCATTGCGACCTCCGCCTTTTGTGCCAAACTTCTACTTTACAGTAGTTAACCGAGAAATAGCGGAGGTGTCGTCACGGTTAGCGGGCACGTAACACGATGCAAACCGAGCGTTTAGCTGCTCCGGAGGCCGAGCACAAATCTGGATTCCTAGTTGTCTAGAACCCCTGCCAGAGGGCTGATACAGGCAGGCCGTAGAGTTTTTCGCCGTATCGGTAGCCAGTTGGTGCGGTGTTAAGTACGATGCCGACTCGAAAGCGTCGACCTAGTTTGTCGCGTAGGCGGCGCAGGCCGTTGAAGTCCTCGCCCCGGTAGGTGGTTGAGGCCTTCACTTCAATGCCGATTACGTCCCCGTTTTCTAGCTCGAGTAACAGATCTACTTCGGTGTGGGTGTCAGCTCGGTAGTGGAAGATGGTGTAATCCGATTGGGACCAGGATTGTTGTTTGAGTAGTTCGGCGCAGACGAATGCTTCTAGGAATCCGCCTAATGCTTCGCCGAGTAGGAGATTGCTCAACTGGGCGGCGGTTACCCGAGCCAAGCGAGCCGCCAGGCCTGAATCAAGCAGTAATCCTTTAGGACTAGCAGTCTCGCGTTTGGAGAGGTTTGGAGTCCAAGGTGGGATGCGAGCATAGAGACCTACGGCCTCGAATAAGTCTAGGTATGTGGTGACGGTTGTTGGAGACACGTTGACTGACCGGGCTAGTTTGGCCTTGTTGAGTAGTGCTGATTGTTTACCAGCCAGTGAGTGCAATAGTGCCTGTGCTCGCGCAGGCTCGTACTTTCGGTTGAGTTCACCCAAATCGCGGTTAGCCACTCCTTTGAGGTAGGCGTCCAACCATAACGACCTAGAACGGGCGTTAAAGCCAAACGTTGGCGGGTAAGAACCTGCTGCCACTAGCAGGGCGTAATCACTGCGAGCAAGACTGCTCCGAAAACTCAAAATGGGCCGCCATTCCGCCTCTAAAGCGTCAAGTATGGCAGTGCAGAAATCGTCGATTTGCCCCTGCGTTTCTCCTTGGCTGAAGCCAAAGAGTTCTAACCTCCCGGCTCGTCCCGCTAAAGAGTCCGTGAGGCCCTTTACCTGGAACAACGAAGATGACCTCATAAGTAGGAAGCGCCCCGGCCGCCGGTTGCGATCTATGTTTTCCTTCAACGCGAGTTTTAGTTCGGGAAACCGTTGGATCTCATCAATCACCATTAGGTTGTCGCCTCCCTGGGCGACAAAGGCGATTGGGTCGAAGCGGGCGGCGTCAAGTGCGGCTGGGTTATCTAGGTTGAATGTTACGGTGGTTCGGTATTCGCTCAACAGGCTGGCTAGTGCCGATTTGCCAACTTGCCGCGCCCCCTCAATCACAACCGCCGGGAAGAGCGCTAACTGTTCTTCCACCAGCGGTTGCAGGTTTCTACTAACTAGTTTATCCGCTCAGGTATTTTACCTGTTCAGTAAGTCGATAATCAACTGAATGCGACGATTTACGGGGCTCAACTTAACGATTTACAGAACCCAATCCAACGATTTGCGGAACTGAATGCGACGATTTGTTGCTGGGACTGGCGACCATGCGGGGACACAACTGCGGCTTTCCCACCGGACCGTCACTCGCACCATCAAAGCGCTGGTTGCGTCCCGGTAGGTGGAGTCCCTCGGCTGCTCCCAGGTTCGCACCGACAACGCCCCAACTATGATGGCCACCACCAAAATCCGACAAATCTTCACTAAAGTTTTGATAGATAGCGAACCCTTTCCGAAGATTACACCCACCAATATCACGGTAATTAATGCTACAAACTTGTGGTAGCGTTACCGACGTAATGGGGGCTAAAAGCCTATCTACACCCCTCCTGGTTCTCAGAAGGAGGAAAGAGAATTCAGTTAGGTAGTGGTGGGATTAGAAAAAGCAGGGCGGTTATGGAGTTATTGTCGAAAAGTACAAGGCTAGCCGTGGTGGTCGTTTTGGTGTTGGGGTTGGGTGGTTGTAACCCGGGGAAAGCCACGGGTAAGTTGAACCCGTCTACGGTTTCTAGATCCCCTACCGTGGTGGCGGATTCGGGTGAGGTGCCGGAATCAAAGCCTTGGATGGAGCGTGAGGATTTACCGTTTGACTATTATGGTGATCTGATACGGCAGGCTGATTTAGTGATGGCTGATATGGCCAATCAAGATGGTGGCGTGTGGGAAGTAAAACAAGAAAAGTATATTGCTGAATGTATGAAGGCGGCTGGTTTCGAGTATTACCCCAATGAGGTTGAACCACTCGTAGAAGGTGAAAGCGATATTAAAGTAGGCGAGCGTACACTGATGGTGGCTTGGTTGCCGGAGGATTTAGCTAGCGTGGAACGCTACGGTTACGGTTATTATGGCTCTGATGATTCGCTTTCTAAGGTGATACCCACCGCAGAACCAGTTGAGGTGAACCAGAACGAGGAATATGTGGATTCCTTGAGTGCCTCAGCCCAAAAGGAGTATGACATCGCTTTGATGGGCCCAGAACTAGCAGAATACAACTTAGAAACTGACATCGACAGTAAGCTTTTACCGGAGATGGGTGGTTGTATGGGACAGGCTAGTGAAAAGCATCCCTATCCTTTAGTGGGGGCCATGGAGGAATCCCCTAGCGCCAGATATAAAGACTTGTTGGACCTGATGGGTGAAGAAGCCAGTGATCCTTATAGTGTGGCTTTCGCGCGCCGGGAAGAAATAGACGCTTTAAATGATGCCTGGTTGGATTGTTTTGAACAAGGCTTTCCCATTGCTCGGTCTGATGTAACCCAGTTGGGGCTTAACGCTGAGGAGGTAGCAGAAGCTAAAGCTGCTATGGGAGAGTTTAATGGACCTTCGTCTGCTTGGGATCTGGCTATACACACTAACGCGGAAGGTAAATACTGGGAAGGGCATGCGGATCAGGCCCCTGATGAGTACAAGTCTCTGACCGGAACACCACGCGAGATTGCCATAGCGGTGGTAGACTATAAATGCCGCGAAAAAACGGACTATGTGAACCGGTTTTTAGCCATTGAACGCGAAGCCGAAGAAGAGTTCATTACCGCTCACAAAACTGAACTAGATGAAATGGTTGCCGCCCTGGAAGACTACATAAAAGCCAACTAAAAATGGCTAGCGTAGGGGGAATTCACCAACAATTTGACCCCAAAGTTTCAGAAGGTCTACCGAGAATATTCGAGCGTAACTGCGTTCCTGCCTTATTGATTTTTACAGACTCTTCGCGTTTGAGGGTGTGGTGGTGGGCTGGCGTCGGTCAGGCTGGGTGGGCCGGGGCGGATCGCGCTAACGCCACTAAACCAAGAACGCTATTTCGCGGTAACCGAACCCCAGAACATGCCCATGGCGCAAGAATACGAGTAGGTGCCGGGCTCTAGAGGAGGTATTTCGACGGTGGTTCTATCTGTATCCAGCGTGATGGTTTCGGGTACGCCTAATGGCCCGGCATCAAGGATGGCGGCGCAGCCAAAAGCTTCCAGTTCAAAGATCAGTTCAGCGGGTTTACCGGCCTCAATCACGGTATGTTCCGGTTCGTAGCCCTGCCCCGTCACTTTGATGACCGCTTGTTGTATCCCGTCAGGGGCGGAATCGGCAGTAACGGTGTTGGGGGAGATGGCCGATGCCGCCGGTGGCACCAACGTACGCCATGTGCCGCTCAGGTTGACCAGCGTGAACGCGATCACCAACACCCCTACGGCCCGTAACATCCGGGCAGCGCGAGGTCCGCGAGCGAATGCCCCGAGCGTTCCTATGCCCACTAATCCGGGTGTAGTCCCCAAAGCAAAAACGCCCATTACTAGGCCTGCCTGCAGTGGATCTCCCGTAGAGAGCGCGTAAACCTGCACCGCTTGGGTAAACCCACAAGGCAGGAAGAACGAGGCGACCCCCAAACCAGCCGCGTTGACATCCGAATATCGGGCGGTTCTGGTGTTGGTTGCCCTGCGGCTATCCCGGCCGTTACCCCTACCGTTGGCAGTGCTGCCCCGTATATCACTAGTTTTACCGGCCGCTTTAGCCCTAACTGAGCTCTCAGCCGCCCCGTTAATCCGCTTGGTCAAAGCCGCTGGCAGGGTGAAGGAAAACCCGGATAAGCGCGGCGAGATGCCGGTCAGTTTGAGGCCTAAAAACCCCATTACCACCGAGGCCAAGATGATGGCGGCCGTCAAAAAACTACCTTGGAATGCCACTATCCGCCCCACTAGGCCGATCAGCGCCCCTAAGAGTGTGAACCCCACCACACGCCCCAGGTTAAACAGGAGTTGTGGCCGGAATTTGCCCGCTGTGCCAACGTTAGGGTGCTGTGCCGCGTGGCGGGCGGAGAGGCTCAACACCAGTCCCCCTACTAACGCCATGCAGGTGGAAACGCTGGCTGTTACGCCCAGTACCGCCACCAGTAGCAAGTTTCCGGTGGTAGCACCCAAACTTAGTTGGTCGAGCCAGCGGGTGAGGTCTAGGGTTCGGACCACTAAAACCAGGGCCATCAGGATAGCCGCAGCTGTCAGCACATCCCGCCAGACCGCTGGGTCTTGGGCCAACCAGGGGCGTTTAGTGGCGCCCACCTGGTAGCCGGCTTTTGCTATAGCCGCTTCCACTTGGTCCGGAGGTAACGGCTGCCGGTGGGTGATTACCGCTTGGCCTTTAGCGGCTGAAACTGAGACGTTCTCCGCTTGGGGGAGGGACCGCAGCGCTTTGCCCACACGGACCTCGCACGCTTTGCAGGTCATTCCGGTGATGTGCACCACACTTTGGTTGGCGCGGGTCCGGTTGGAGTGGGTCTGGCTGGCACGAGTCTGACTGGTGCTGGTGGTAGCCATCATGATGTTTTCTGGTTGGCGCTAAGCGCTTGAAAGCGGCGTAACCGTAAACTGTTAGAGACCACGAACACAGAGGAAAAAGACATAGCGGCGCCAGCAATCAGCGGGTTGAGCAGGCCGAACATCGCCAAGGGGATAGCGGCCACGTTATAGGCGAAAGCCCAAAACAGGTTGGTCTTGATAGTGGCTAGGGTGCGGCGGCTGAGCCGGACGGCATCGGCGGCGGTCCGTAAATCGCCTTGCACTAGGGTGATGTCGCTGGCTTGGATCGCTACATCGGTGCCGGTGCCCATAGCGATACCCAGATCGGCTTGGGTTAAAGCGACGGCATCGTTCACACCGTCTCCCACCATAGCTACCACTTTGCCGCTGGTTTGTAGCTCTTGGACTATCTGGGCTTTCTGGGCGGGCAGCACTTCCGCTTTCACTTGGTCGATGCCGACTTGTTGCGCTATGGCCACCGCCGCGCGGGCGTTATCTCCGGTGAGCAGTAGGGGGGTGAGCCCCAGTTGCCGTAATTCGGTAACAGCTTGGCGGCTGGTGGGTTTGACGGTGTCCGCTACTGCTAATAGGCCAGCGAAGTTACCGTCCCAACCCACTGCTATCACGGTGGCACCGGAGTTCTGGGCTTGCTCCAAGCAAGGAGTCAGTTCTGGCGGTAGAGCACCGTTGGAGTGTTGGGTTACCCAAGCCACCCGTCCGGCCCTAACCGTGTATCCCTCCACCGTTCCGGATACGCCTAAGCCCTGATGGTTGGTGAAATCAGTTACCGGTGGTAGCTCTCCGGCTGCGGCAGCGGCCCGAGTTATGGCCCGTCCCACCGGGTGTTCGGAAGCCTGTTCCACGGCCCCGGCGAGACGTAATAACTTCTCAGAGGGCACGGCATCGGCGCTGTAGCTTTCCGTAAGTGACATGGCGCCGGTGGTTACCGTGCCGGTTTTATCCAACACAATGGTGTCCACCCGGCGTGTTGATTCCAATATTTGCGGCCCTTTGATCAGAATGCCCAACTGGGCACCGCGACCGGTACCCACCAACAACGCGGTGGGAGTGGCCAGCCCTAACGCGCACGGGCAAGCGATAATCAACACCGCCACTGCCGCCGTAAACGCCGATTGCGCCCCATACCCGAGCCAAA
>JAISMT010000172.1 GCA_031276585.1 Bifidobacteriaceae bacterium | reverse complement strand
CCGGTATCGGGGTAGCTAGATCGGCCCCTAAGTCGAAAAGTTCCTGTTGGAGGCTGGCGGCCCAGGTTTCCAGTTGGGGGTCCAAGCCGGCGCTGCGGGCCACCCCCAGCACGGCGTTGGTTTCTGCTACCGCACCTACCGCGGTGATACGGGGATCAGTTTTGGGAACCTGGCTTCCGTCCACCAGTCGGGTTAAACCGGAATCGCCGGTTTGGGTGGAGATTCGGGAAAGCACAACCACCGCCCCACCCTACCTTGAACCGGGCTGGCGTTCCGGCCCCAGCTGCACTGAGGAGTGTAGTGATGATCGGGTTGCTTGGGCATTAGGACCTAGTTGCAACATAATGGGGCGGTGAGGTTTGTTCTATGAGGCTGGTGGTAGCCCGGTGTCAGGTGGACTATACGGGGCGGTTGGCGGCCCACTTGGATCCCGCGTTGCGTTTGATATTGGTCAAAGCCGATGGTTCGGTGTTGGTCCACGCGGATGGCGGTTCCTATAAGCCGTTAAATTGGATGAACCCACCGTGCCGGCTGCAGGAATGCCCGCCGGAACCAGACGAGGCTGCCGCCGGGGTGGAGGTGGTTTGGCGGGTGATTCACGGGAAAACTGGGGACTGCTTACGCATTGGGATTTTTGCGGTGCTGCATGAACTGACGGTGGAATTAGGGGCCGAGCCAGGTTTGGTCAAGGACGGGGTCGAGGCGCATTTACAGGCTTTGCTGGCGCAACAAGTGGAGTTAGTAGGTCCGGGTTTGGAGTTGATTCGCCGGGAATTTGCTACCGCGATTGGCCCCGTGGATCTGTTGTTGCGCCAACCCGGTGGCGGCACGGTGGCGGTGGAAGTGAAACGCCGGGGGGAGATTGCTGGAGTGGAACAGCTCTCCCGTTACGTGGAACTACTGAACCGCGATCCGCGCCTGAAACCAGTGCAAGGGGTGCTAGCCGCCCAGGTTATTAAGCCTCAAGCCCGGGTGTTAGCGGAGGACCGGGGCTTGCGCTTGCTGCTTTTGGACTATGATGCCATGCGGGGCCAAGACGATGGCTCCCTACGGTTGTTCTGAACTATCTGACCCGAGACTTGGAAGGCAGTTCGGGCGCTGGCAGACTAGCCCAAAATACACTTTCGCCCCCAAGGAGAGAACTAGTGTTGCGAGGTCGCTACGCCACCATTGAGGTGTGGAACGCCGCCGATCCGGCGCGGCCCCAGACCCATGTTGGGGAGATGGAATTGCCGCGCATTGTTGAGGTAGATGCTTGGGAAGCGGTGGAGGATTTGGAAGCGGGGGCGGCCGCTCGTGGTGGGGTCCCGGCGTGGAGTCAGCTGAAAGATTCTTCCCGTACCGAGGCTGGGGTTTCCCGCCCGGCTACGGTGTCTGCGGTAGCAGCCATTTTGTTGGTTTTAGCCATGCTCCACGGCATCGGAGCTTTAGGCACTTTGTCTTTGGGGCTGGAAGGTAACGGGGTGGGGTCCGCCATTGTGGTGGGGATTTTAGCTTTAGTAATAGGGGTGGGGGAGATTGTCTGTGCGGTTCAGGTGACCCAAGGAAAATCTTGGGCTCGGGCCACGGTGATAGCACTGGGTTGTTTAATGCTGGTTTGGCTCACCATGGCGCCTTGGCATCCGGGTCTACTTACGGTGGCGATTTTCGCGGCGTGGGTGGCGGTGGGTGCCTTGTTGGCCCATCCTCTTACTTCCCGTTACTTTGCGGAATTAGATTAGATAAAGCGGTAATAGCTGGCCCCAATTGGTGTTGGCGTTGGTAACGTTCGCCATGGGCTTGAGCCGCCGCTGTGAGTTCCGGGGTTAGGTGCTGCGCTAGGTGCATTGCTTGTCCCAAAGCTTGGGCCACGGCGGGGCCAGAAACTTCTTCTACCTGCACCCACAGGGGGTAACCTGCTAGCACTTCCGATGCCGCTGCCGCCGGTGGGTGCACCGACAGGATGGGTTTGCCGGTAGCTACGTACTCAAACACTTTGCCTGTAGTGACGTATTGGCCGGCATCGATGGCTAACACCAACACATCTAAACTGGCGTAGAAGGCGCCCACTTGGCTTTTGGGCACCGGACCCACAAACTCCACGCCCTGTTCGGCGGCATCCTCTAATAATGCCGCGGTAGGTTCTTGGTGGCGGTCTGGTTTGCCGCCAAAATAACCCAAATAGCCTGCCACTTTGAGCTGGGCAGCGGCGGGCAAAATTCCCTGGTCTCGGGCTAAGCGCCAGCCTTCTACCAGTTCAGCGATGGGTACTTTGGCGGAAATGGTTCCTAAATAGCCAAAGGTGGGGGCAGAACTGGACGGTGAGGCGCTAGTTAGGGCGGTTAAATCGAGCAGATCTGGGTCCCACCCGTTGGCGACCACCCGGAAGCGGTCTGCTGCCTCCGGGTAACGCCGGGCGTGCCAATCTAAGGTGGCTGAGTTGACAAACCAAACCGAGGCGGCCGCTGCAATGATGCGGCGTTCTAGGCGGGCTCGGCGGTCGCGGTCGCTGAAGCGTTGCTGTCCCGTGAACTGGTCCAAAATCCACGAGTCGCGGTAGTCCAACACGTAGGGCACGCCAGTCCGCCGTTGGAAGCGGTTGGCGGCCGCAAAAGCCACAAACGGGTTGCCGCTGGCTAGCACTAGGTCAACTGGTTGGCGGCGGTGAATAGCGGTCAAGGCCTGCCCGAGGGTGCGGAGCCAAGCTGAGTAGTGAACCTCGGGGAATAGGGCTAGCTCCCCAGCCACCCGGAGTTTGCGCCAGACGCGGGGCAGGGCGCGGTGTAAAGGGGACCAGGTGGCGCGGTCGGGGTGGCGTAGGGGCCAGGGGAAGCGGGTTCGCAGCACTTTGATCCGAGGGTCCACTAAAGCTTCCAGAGTGGGGTCTGTGCCAGTGATCTCGGTGAACACCCGCCGGTCTACGGTTAACACCGTGACTTCGTAGCCGGCTTGGGCTAGGGCATTAGCGGTAGCTAGCTGCCTATAAACGCCGCCGGAGCGTGACGGGGGAAACCCCCAGGCAATGTAAACCACATGCGGCATGAGACCGTCCTTTACCCTGGTAGACGCATCGCATACTAAACCATTAGGGGAAAAGCCGATGGGACATTCGCCGGTAAAAGTGGCTTGGAGTGCCGTACTGCGCTCTCGGCATCGTCTACCGCCTGCCTGGGACCAGGCGTTGGAACGTGCCAAATGGGCGGTACGGCGCCCTCCTGCGGGTTTGGAGTTAGCGCCCCAGCCACAGGGTTTGGAACCCCGGGTGTTGATTGCGCCGGCTAATTTTGCTGGTCAGGGCTGGGCTTGGGCCCAAGCCATCACTGGTTCCGGTTGGGGGAGCGGCGTGAATTGGGCTTTTTCCGCTAACCCGGTGTTCGCTTACAGCGCGGACTATTTTCAACCCATCAATGTGGGGGCCGCTTCCCGGCAGTTTCAGAGGGCTCAGTTCCGGCGGGTGGTGGCTAATTTCCAAGCGGTGGTGGCTGAATCAGGCCGCCCTCTGTTTGGCAAACTGTGGGGGCATCAGCCGGCTAAAGAGTTGGAGGCTTTGCAAGCGGCGGGTTTAGCGGTGGCGGTGTTGTGGCACGGTTCTGATGTGCGGTTGCCTTCCCAACATGCGGCCAGCCATCCGCTCAGCCCTTACGCTTTGCCGCAGTTGCGTCACCAGGCCGCCGCGTGGGAATCTACGGCTCGGCGTAACCGGCGTGCCTTGGAACATTTGGGGGTACCCCAGTTAGTTTCCACACCTGATCTGTTAGAACAGGTTCCGGGGAGCTGGTGGTGTCCGGTGGTGGTAGCACCAGGGCCAACACCGGGATTACCGCCGTTGACCCGCGAGGTGCCCCGAGTAGTACACATTCCCTCGAACCCGCTGCTCAAAGGGACCGATCTGATAGATGAGCCCCTGCGCCGTTTGGCGGACGCGGGGCGCATTGAATACATCCGAGCTGAAGGTTTACCGGCCGCTCAGGTGCGGGAACTTTATGCTGAGGCCGACGTTGTGGCAGATCAGTTCCGGTTGGGAATCTATGGGGTGGCAGCGGTAGAAGCTATGGCGGCAGGGCGTCTGGTGGTATCCGATGTGGATCCAGCCACTGCAAGCGCCGTCAAACAGGCCACGGGCTTAGCTTTACCCATTTTGCGGGTCCCGGCCGTTCAGCTAGGCCAAGTCTTAGAC
>JAISMT010000153.1 GCA_031276585.1 Bifidobacteriaceae bacterium | reverse complement strand
CCCGCCAGTGGGTGGCGATCTGCGGGGTAAGGGAGGAGGTAGCCCAAGTATCCATCACATCCGGATCCCCGATGAACCCGCCCGGCTGTCCCCGCTGTTCCTCGGTGTATCCGGCGGGGGCTTCTGAGGCTGGATCCACTGGTAACGTCGCCTCAGCAGGCAAAATAGGACGGTCATAGACTGGCTGGCCAAATTGGTCCACCGGGTACCAAACCGGCAGCGGCACGCCAAAGAACCGTTGCCGGGAGATCAACCAATCACTGTTTAGACCCTCCACCCAGTTCTGGTAGCGGACTTGCATAAATCCGGGATACCAATCTAACTCTTGACCCCGTTCCACCAATTGTTGCCTTAGTTTGGCATCGACACCGCCGTTGGAGAGATACCACTGCCGGGTGGGAATGATCTCCAACGGTTTGTCGCCCCGTTCAAAGAATTTCACCGGGTGAGTAATGGGTTTTGGCTCCCCCACCAAGTCACCGCTGGCCTGCAATAGCTCCACCACGCGTTGACGGGCGCTAAAAGTGGTTAGACCTGCTAGTTCAGCGTAGGCGGCCCGGCCTTCGGCTGAATCCAACCCCACCGGTGGTTCTGGCAAAACCCGCCCGTCCCAACCCAGGATGGCCCGGGTAGGCAAGTGCATCTCGCGCCACCACACCACGTCGGTAACATCACCAAAAGTACAAACCATGGCTATACCCGAGCCCTTCTCGGGAGTGGCCAGAGGGTGAGCCTGCACCGGCACTTCCATGCCAAACAGTGGCACGCGGACCCGGGTTCCAAATAGGTGCTGATAGCGCGTGTCATCTGGATGTGCCACCAACGCCACACAAGCCGGCAACAACTCGGGCCGGGTGGTTTCAATGTAAACCGGTTCGGCGGCATCGGCCTCTAACGTGGTGTTTTTCGGTTCGGTAGCGCCACTGGTATCTGGTGAACCAGCCGCCACCGGGGTAAAACCGATCCGGTGGTAAGCGCCAGGGCGTTCCCGGTCCTCTAACTCTGCTTGAGCCACGGCCGTACGGAAAGTCACATCCCACAAAGTGGGGGCCAACTGTTGGTAGGCCTCGCCCCGTTTCAAGTTGCGTAGAAACGCCAATTGAGAGGTGGCGCGGGAATGGCGGTCAATGGTCTGGTAGTTCTGGGACCAGTCAATTGAAAGCCCTAAACGGCGCCACAAGGCCTCAAATTGTTTTTCGTCTTCCGCTGACAGCTGTTCACACAACTCCACAAAATTACGCCGTGAGACGGGAATTTGGTTAGCTGCTTTAGCTGATTTGCCTTCGCCCCCCTGCTGGGGTGGGCTGAAATCAGGGTCGTAAGGGAGGGAGGGATCGCAGCGCACGCCGAAATAATTTTGTACGCGACGCTCGGTGGGGAGGCCGTTGTCATCCCAACCCATGGGATAAAAAACTTCTTTGCCGCGCATTCGTTGAAAACGAGCCACTACATCGGTGTGGGTGTAACTGAAAACGTGGCCTACGTGCAGAGATCCGGACACCGTAGGCGGAGGAGTGTCGATGGAATAAACCCGTTCCCGGGGGGTAGTCCGGTGGAAGGTGTAAGTACCACGGGTAGACCATTCTTGGCCCCACTTTTGCTCCAGACCGTCCAAGCTGGGACGTTCCGGGACCGCGGGGGAGAGGTGCTTTGGCTGCTTGGCTTGGCTCACAGCGTCCTATCTTGGCAGACCTCGGCGCGGAGCGGAGCAGTTGCAGCCAGCCGACGCCGTATTTTTGAGATAGGGGAGCGGCAGCGGCTTTCCGGTGGCAGTAGTTTTTTTCCGGGCGAACAGCTCTGGTCTTTTGGGTCTAATCCGGTGGTAGGCACAGCTCTCGGATCGGAATACATGCCTTTGACCTGCAGTTATAGGCGTGGTTTGGTTTGCAGTTTGCGGGGTTCAAACGGACTGCCGTGGGCCCGGAAAAAAATAAATTTCGGAAAGGTTCCGTTTTGCTTTTGCGTAATCCCTGGTCAGGCGTTACATTGTCACAGTCCTTGTCCATAGACGGCACCTAAGGTGGAAATACATAATGGCTCTACCTCCATTGACTCCTGAACAACGGGCCGAGGCCCTCAAAAAAGCAGCCCAAGCTCGGCAAGCCCGAGCTGAAGTAAAAGCCCAGCTCAAAGATTCGCGTAAATCTCTCAGTGAAGTAATTTCTCTGGGGCAAAGCGATGAAGTGATCGGCAAAATCAAGGTGGGTAACCTGCTGGAAGCCCTACCCGGTGTAGGTAAGGTCAAAGCCAAAGCGATCATGGAGGAGATCGGAATTTCCGATTCTCGCCGGATCCGCGGCTTGGGGCCACACCAGAAAGAACAACTCATCGAACGTTTCGGCTGAGTGTCTCCAGCGGGACTGACCGTACTAGCTGGCCCTTCGGGAGTTGGCAAAGGTACGGTCGCGGCGCTGTTGGTGCAGCGCCACCCGGTGGGATACCTTTCCGTCTCCGCCACCACCCGCCCACCTCGGGCGGGTGAGGTGGAGGGGGAAAACTATTTTTTTCTGTCCCGGGGTGAATTTGAAGCGGTAGCCCAGACCGGCGGAATGCTGGAATGGGCGGAATACCACGGCAACCTTTACGGCACGCCCCAAGACCAAGTGAACCGGGCTCTAGCTGAAGGACGTCCGGTTCTCTTAGAGATTGACCTGGGCGGGGCCCGGCAAATCCGGGCGGCTCGCCCGGATGCGCTGGCAGTGTTCTTACAGCCGCCTTCTTGGGCGGAGTTGGAACGCCGTTTAGCGGCTCGGGGCACCGAAACCCCGGCGCAGTGTGCAGCCCGTTTAAAGATTGCTCAAGTTGAAATGGGCGCCGCTAGCGAGTTTGACCACGTGTTGGTTAACCAAGACTTGGCCACTACTGTGGCCGAGCTAGCGGCTCTGATGCAGCTAGAAGACACCCCCCAAAATCTCCCCGCTCCGCTCGAATCTTGCTGTAGCGGG
>JAISMT010000142.1 GCA_031276585.1 Bifidobacteriaceae bacterium | reverse complement strand
CCCAACTAACACCAAACAATTAACAGAGACACGCCACTAGGTATCAGAAATTGTGGCCTTTGAGCCGAGTTTTGCCCTACTCGGGGTCTCACCGCAGAAAGATTCGACGACGGGGTCTCACCGCACCAAGCGGTCTAACGCAGCGAAGCGTTATACCCAAACTTGGATCAGCCAAAATAGCGCCGGCAGGGTAGCGAACATCAACACATTGGATTGGACTACTGCTTGTGCAGAAAATAGGTAGGCGGTGCGGTGCTGGGCCGCTAACACTACGGTCATAGTGCCGCAGGGCAGTCCACACATCACGGCAGCTACGTTGGCCCCTAAAGGATCTAGGCCAACCAGACGTGCCACCGCCAGTAGCGCTACTGGCCACACCACCAGCCGTAAAGTGTTGATCAGATAGCCAGTAGGGTTGCGCACCAAGTCTGCCAGCGTGCTGTCCGCTAACCCAAACCCCACAATCATCATGGCGAGGGGCGCCATGACCGCTCCCATCATGGCTAGAGCACCATTGAGCCAAGGCGGTAACACTATGGGGCTGAAGTAGAGACCTACCGCCACAATGCACGCCACTACTACCGGGCTTTTTATGACCCGAAGTAGAGAAAACTTGCGGTTGGGCAACATGTTTTGCTCACCAAAAGTAAAAAAAGCCAAGTTGAAGATGAGGTTTCCAGCTACGGAGCAAAGTAAACCGGCAGAGCCGTAAAGCTCAGTTATCAATGGCATTCCAATAAATGTCATGTTGGGAAAAGTGACTAGGTTCACAAAGGCATGCCGAGTGTCGCTGTCTACAGGTAACGTTCGTGACAGGCCCCACATAGCCACTGCACAAACCGCAAAATAGCCCAGCAAAGCCAGAGCGGTAGTGGTAACGGAACGCCCTAGTTCAGGGGAATAGGGGCGCGAAGCGGCTGCCACCACCGCGAAAGGCGTGATGACCTGCATCAAGAGACGCCCTAAGTCTTGGGTCATTTGGCGGGAAACAAACCCCGAACGTCGCAACCAAAAACCTAACCCCCCGGCTAGGAATACTTTGGCGCCTACCGCGATCAGCGGGCCCACGTTGCTGCCCCCACTAACTCCAATTGTCCTTGTTCCAAAATGGCAGCTAATACTTCTGGTGAGGTTAGGTTTTCTCCCAGCCGGTTGGGTTTACCTGCACCGTGATAGTCCGAGGAACCGGTCTGTAGCAGCCCCAATTGTTCCGCCAGCCGAGTGAGTCTTTCCCGTTGTTCGGGTGGGTTTTCACGGTGGTGAATTTCCAACCCAGCTAGGCCCGCTTCGACTAATTGCGCTATGACGGCATCGGACACTAAACGTTGGCGGGCGGACGCTCCCGGATGTGCAAACACTGGTACCCCGCCTGCTTCCCGCACTATTTGGACGGCTTCGGTGGTGTCTTGTGTCCAATAACGCACGTAATAGGGGCTAGCTGGGTGAAGCAGACGTTGAAACGCTGCACTACGGTCTGGTATCACACCCAACTCCACCAGCTGATCTGCTATATGGGGACGCCCCACGGTGACGTTTTCTCCGACGTTTTGGGCCACTTGTTCCCAGGTGATGGGATAGTCCCGAGCTAAGCGCTGCACCATGGCTTGGGCTCGTTCCCGGCGGGCCTCACGTATGCGGCGGTTCATTTGTTCGATTGCTGGGTGGGTGGGGTTATGTAAGTAAGAAAGCAGGTGGACGGTGATTCCGTGGGTGCGGGTAGAAAGCTCGGTGCCGCGTACTAGGGCCACACCTATGCTGGTAGCAGCCTGAGCGGCCTCTTCCCAACCGTCGGCTGAATCATGGTCAGTGAGCGCTACCACGTCCAAACCAGCGGCTTTAGCTTGGGCTATCACCTGGGCTGGGGGTTCTGTCCCGTCCGAGACCGCCGAATGGGTGTGGAGGTCAATTCGCATCCCCCCATCATTCCAGTCCTCTTTGGTGCGTGTCCGCTGTTTGTTTAGACCACTTGGGGTGTGGTTAGAGCGCTGCGGTAGTTAGGTTGGAGTGCGGTGCCGCTAGTCAGTAGGTTGAAGGCTTCGCTGTCTAAGATCAGCGCGGTCACCGTAAAGCCTGCCGGTATTCCTCCACCAAAGTTGGATCGGCCGGGCCGAACTCCGTTTCTAAGCTTTCCAGCAACTCGGCTAGAGCAACCTGGGCCCGGCGTCGAGCTATTTCCTCACGCAAGATTTGGTTCACTTGACCTGACAGGTTCTCGGACCCTAAAGCCCCCACTATTTCAGCATCAAGGGTCAGGGTGTGGCGTTCCTTCGTTGCAGTCACATTGTGATCATACTTTCTGTGACCTCTTTTGGTGCGGGCCTGGCACCCGGGCTGTTCCGCTAGTTAATTCGCCAGGTGGCTCACTCATAACGGGACCAGGCTGCCCAGATTATTACCGTGTGGGCGGCATCGTCAATGCTGTAAACCAAACGATGCTAGTAGTTGATGCGGCGGGAGTAGCGCTGGGCTGAAAGCGGTTGCAACTTTTTGAAGCGATCCGTAGGGCTATAGGGATCTTGACGTAGGGTCGAGACTATCGTCTCAAAGCGGGTTCGCAAACCAGAATCACGTAGTTTACGTAGGTCGGCTTTGGCGGAATTCTTCACCAAAACAGTCCAGGTGCCTTGCGTCATAAATTGTCCCAATCTAGGTCATCTACGTCAGTGAAGCCGCTTGAATCGGCTTCACGGGAGCGTACCTGCGCCAAGGCCCCGGTGGCTTCTAAATAGAGAGTCTCTTCAATGGATTCCCAATCTTCGGTGCTGATAACTACCACGCCAGGTTTGCCGTTAGCAGGTGTAATGCGGACCGGTACGTGTTGTGATGTCACGCCTTGAATGATTTCAAAAAGATGCGCCCGCGCCCGTGACGGGGTGTATTCAACAGTCACTAGTACGCCCTTCTGTAGTTGATGTTGTACAACCATGCTGTACCAGTGGTACGGGTGGGTTTAAGGCTCAACTGGATCGGTTTAAAGGCCGTCCGGCTTACGTTGACAGTGGGGTGTTCTGAGATGGTTCCATGAGTGTTGTGCCGTTGGTACCCAAATTGGATCTCACACCAGTTGCCTTGGCTGCAGTGCGTCCGGACCATTCCCAAGAGGCAGCATTGGGTTTGGTGGAGGCTGGCGGGCATGTCACCGTGTTTGGGGCACCAGGTACGGGGAAAACTTTGGTGGCAGAACTAGCAGCGGTTGGTGCAATCCGTTCGGGGCGGCGGGTAGTAGTGCTAACACCAGAACGTCATGTAGCGGCAGAGCTCTCGGCGCGGGTGGTGCGGCGAGCCGGAGTAGCTATAGCGGAACAAATTGCGGTCACTCCCACAGCGTTTGCCATGACAGTGCTGCGGATGCGGGCGGAAGCCGTGGCTGCTCTACCAGTTGAAGAAGCTACCCGAGCCGCCCGGGCTTACGAACCGCAGATGGTGACCGGCTCCGAACAGATGGCTGCATTGGCGGATCTCCTAGAACTGGACGCCGAAGAAGGCTTACCAGGAGTAATTTGGCCCCCCAATATTCCCCCAACTACCCGGCGTTTGGCTGCCTTTAGGGCTGAGCTACGGGACTTGTTGATGCGGGCAGCCGAACGAGGCCTAGACGCCACGCAACTGGCCCAATGGGGGGAAAAGCAAAACCGGGCGGATTGGGCAGCGGCCGCCCACTTCTATCAGGCTTATTTAGATTCGTTGGTTATGCCAGGGGCCGAAGACGTGGGTCTAAAGCTGGATGCCGCTTCCATGGTGGCTGGTGCTTTTCAAGCGTTACGGGAGTGGAGTGAGGCGCCGCCGTTAACTGGCTGTGATGCGATGTTGGAACCGTCCAGCCGGCCCCGGTGGGATTTGGTTGTGGTGGACGATTACCAAGAAGCCTCTTTGGCGCTCCATGCCCTGGTGGGAGAACTAGCAACCGGAGGTTCCCAAGTAATTTGCCTCGGTAGCCCCGACAGCGCTGTGCAAGGGTATCGAGGCGCTCTACCCAGCCAACTGGCACAAACACTGGCTTCTCCCGAGGCTGGAGGTTGGCAAGCCCGCCAAACCGTGTTGGAAGCGGGTTGGCGTCAAGGTGGGGAGTTGGCGCGTTGCGCTGAGATGATCCGAACCAAAGTGCGCCCCGGTGCCCGGCCCAGTGCCGCTAACCGGGGAGAAAAAACGGCGACCGGGGTAGCCGAGGGGGTAGTGCGAACCGCAGTGGCGGCATCGGAAGTAGAAGCCGCAGCCGTGATAGCGCGGCGCTTGCGGCAAGCCCACGTGTTGGAATCAGTGCCCTGGAACCAGATGGCGGTACTGACCCGTACCGCTGGTCAAGTTGCTTTGCTGCGCTCAGCACTCTCAGGGGCGGGAGTTCCAGTGCATGTACCCGGTTCCCAAATCTTGTCTACCGACCAGCGGGCCGTCTCTGCGCTGGTGGCAGCCTTAGAG
>JAISMT010000139.1 GCA_031276585.1 Bifidobacteriaceae bacterium | reverse complement strand
GTTTGCCTTCCCCCACCGTAGCGGCACCATGCGCGGTAGCGGACTTGGAACGTGATCTGGAGCGCGTCATCGCGCTAAGTTGGCGGGTAGCTGAAACCGGGGTGGACGATGCCGTACCTACCGCGATTGCCCGGGCCGCCACGGTTGATTTGGTTGTAGCTCGCGACGGTAGCTTGGATACCGCCGGACCCGAAGTAGCTGACCTGGCTACTTTGGCCCCTAAAACTTTAACTAGCTTGGCCTTAGCGGAAGATCAAGCGGCTTTCTTGGGCGATTATTGGGCCGCGGGACAGCCTGCGGAAACGGAATTACGCCTCCAATTGGAACAAGTAGCTCAGTTGCACCGTAAACGCGCGGAGGCTCTGGTTGCTATGAGTTCAGAACCGGATCCTCGGGCAGTGGCTTACGAGTTGCCACCGCCAACCACCAGCATCGAAGCCACACGGACTGCCTGGGGTGAGGTGGAACTGAGGCTGGCCACCCATTACGGCGCACTACCGCTGGGTTCGGCAGCTGAACCGTTTTTGTCTTGGCAGTTGGTACAAGCTCACACGTGGGGAGTTGCCGTCCCCGCTTTACCATTTATTGACTCAATACCAGCTTGAATTACCTGCGTGACTTGGGAAACGGCATCGGCCAGCGCTATTTCCTGGCTCACCCCGCTGTGACGTTCCTTCAATTCCACTACCCCATCCGCTAAACGGCGGCCCACCACCAGAATGTAAGGCACTCCTAGCAACTCGGAATCCGCGAATTTCACCCCCGCTGAAACCTTCAAACGATCATCCAACAGAACCTGCCAACCGGCTGTTTCCAACTCGGCAGAAAGCTGCTCCGCGGCCTCAAATACTGCGGGATCTTTACCCGTAGCTACCACGTGGACTTGGGCTGGAGCCACCGCTAGGGGCCAAACCAAACCTTTATCGTCAGCATATTTTTCGGCTATTGCTGCCAAAGCTCGGGTCACCCCCACCCCGTACGATCCCATCGTTACTGTGACCAGCTTCCCGTTTTGATCCAAAACCTTTAGATCCAACACGGCTGCATATTTCCGCCCCAACTGAAAAATGTGTCCCAGCTCTATTCCCCGAGCCATCTCCAAAGGCCCCGAACCGTCCGGTGCTGGATCTCCCGGAAGCACCTCGGCGGCATCGACCACCTCTTGAGCGGGGTCTCCGGCCGCCAAAAAATCGCGGCCCGCTACCAGGCCAAAAACGTGCTGGTCAACAGCGTTAGCGCCGGTGATCCAACTGGTGCCCGCCACCACCCGAGGATCCAACAAATACCGGGGAGCCTGCTCCGGTTCGGGAGCATTAGCCCCCAAAATTTGCGGACCAATATAACCACGCACTAGTTCCGGGCGTGCCGCCAAGTCTTCTTCTGAAGCCGGTTCCACCTCCGCCGGGTAAAGTGCCGCCTCCAACCGGACCATATCAACCTCCCGGTTACCGGGCACTCCCACCACTACCAGTTCACGCCGGGAATCCGGATGAGTGACGGCCACCACCACATTCTTCAAAGTATCGGCCGCCGTCCAGGGCACTCCATCCGCCCGGGGTTGCAACCGGTTAGCGGCCGCCACCAGCGTCTCAATAGTGGTAGTTCCGGGTGTGAACTCCACCCGAGCGGGCGGTAACCCCTCGGTAGAACTGGGTGGAGGCGCCAAAGTGGTTACCGCTTCCACGTTGGCGGCATACCCACCAGGTGAACGCACATAAGTGTCCTCTCCTACCGGAGAAGGATGCAAAAATTCTTCCGAACGGGAACCTCCCATAGCACCAGACCGCGCTGAAACAATCACCGTCTCCAAACCTAAACGCTCAAAAATCCGCTGATAAGCCCGCCGTTGGGCATCATAGGAACGGTCCAAGCCGGCATCATCCAGGTCAAACGAATAGGCGTCTTTCATAATGAATTCCCGGCCCCGCAACAATCCAGCGCGCGGACGGGCCTCATCCCGGTGTTTAGTCTGAATCTGATACAACACCACCGGCAGATCCTTATAACTGGAATAAAGGTCTTTAACCAGAAGGGTAAACACTTCTTCATGGGTGGGAGCTAAAACCATGTCCACCTCTTTACGGTCCTGCAACCGGAACAAGTTGGGGCCATACTCCTGCCAACGTCCCGAAACCTGGTAGGGCTCAGCCGGTAAAAGAGCCGGGAAGTGAATCTCTTGCGCCCCAATCCGCGCCATTTCCTCGCGGACAATCTGCTCCACCCGGGCCAGAACCTTCAACCCCAGAGGCAACCAGGCATAGATACCAGGAGCACAACGGCGGATATACCCCGCTCGCAGCAACAACTGGTGAGACCGTACCTCGGCCTCAGCTGGATCTTCCCTTAGGGTTCGGACAAAAAGTTTAGACATGCGCTCCACGCCCTAAACCATACCGGTGGGTTACTCCACAAAATCTCTTAGCTCCGCTCAAACCTTTTGCGGAAGCCCCGAAAAGAAGGGTTAGGCCTCGAACATCAAGGTCTCCTTACACCAAGGGTTTTAGAACATGATGGTGGCCCAGGTTCGCGATTGGTAAAACCCTAAGGCTCGGTAAACCGCTAGCGCAGGAAGGTTGTAATGGTTCACGTAAAGGCAAACGCGGTCCCGGCCGCGGCGGGCACATTCCGCCATGACAGCTGCCATACCGGCTTTCGCTATTCCCCGGCCGCGCCAAGCCGGGTCCGTCCACACGCCTTGGATCTGAACCCAACGGCCTAGCTCTGCCCCCAACTCGGCTTTGAAAATAACTTTCCCGGTGGCCGGGTCCGTCCGGACCATCAGGTTGCCGCGTTCCACCTGGCCTGCCACATGAGCCCGGTAAGCGGAATCTAAACCGGGCGGTGGAAAACCCAGTTCCTCAGTAAACATGGCCCGGCAAGCCACCACCATGGGGTCTAACCCATCTAGAGTGGCCACTTTCACGTCCGGGTCCGGCGCTAAATCCAAACTGAGCGGCGCGGAGGCTGGAGCTTCCAACAAAAGTTGGTTCTCCCGGTAAGCCCGGGGCTGAGGCCAACCGGGCCCCACCACGGCCCAAAAAGCAGCCACCGCCTCAGCGTCTCCCACAATCGAGGCATAGCGCCCGCCCCGCACCCGTGCCAATGTCCCTAAAGCGCGAGCGGCGGCGGCATCGGCCCCTACCAAAATCAGGTTGCCGCCAGCCCAAGCCAAGGCCTGCAATGCCCCCTCACGTAGTGTTATCACCCAGGTTTCCCCTAAGAAGGTAGAAGCCCGCATAGCCTGCACTATCCGCGAACCGGCCATTACCCCACCCGCGCCAGCCGCCCGGCAGAACTCGGCCGCTACTTTCATTTCGCCGCCCGTTAGCACCCGCAAACGGCCAGCACCAGACCGCTTAAACACAGCTCATGGCACCAGGTCGGTTTGACCGCGTTCGGCCGCTAGAGCGTGAGCCCGTTCCAATAGCACCGGCACAATCTGGTCCTCCGGTACGGTCTGGACCACCTCACCGCGGATAAAAATTTGGCCTGTCCCGTTACCGGAAGCCACCCCCAGATCGGCTTCCCGGGCCTCTCCGGGACCATTCACCACACAACCCATCACCGCTACCCTCAGGGGCACCTTGATGTGTTTCAGCCCCTCGGTAACCGCTTGAGCTAGTTCCACTACATCGACTTGGGCCCGGCCACAAGAGGGACAAGAAACGATGTCGAAACCGCGTTTACGCAGCCCTAAAGCTTGCAGTAAGGCAATCCCTACTTTGACTTCTTCAACCGGCGGAGCAGAAAGTGACACCCGAATGGTGTCCCCAATTCCTTCCCCCAGTAAGGCCCCAAAAGCCGCCACCGATTTGATAGTGCCTTGAAAAGCCGGGCCAGCTTCGGTGACACCTAAGTGAAGCGGCCAATCACCTAACTCAGCGAGCTTCCGGTAAGCCTGGATCATGACCACCGGATCGTGGTGTTTGACCGATATTTTGAAATCATTGAATCCCACTTCTTCAAACAGTGAAGCTTCCCATTGGGCTGATTCCACCAAAGCCTCGGCCGTGGCTTGACCGTGTTTCTGCAACACGGCTGGGGACAACGAACCGGCGTTCACCCCAATGCGCAAGGACACCCCGGCGGCAGCCGCCGCCCTAGCTATGGCCGCCACCTGGTTATCAAATTGCCGGATGTTACCCGGGTTGACCCGTACCGCGGCGCAACCAGCGTCGATGGCCGCAAACACGTATTTGGGCTGGAAATGAATGTCCGCTATCACGGGGATGGTAGACCGGGCCGCAATCTTCGCTAAAGCATCCGCGTCATCTTGCGAAGGGACAGCCACCCGCACTATGTCACAACCCGCTGCTGTCAACTCTGCGATCTGGCGCAAAGTAGCGTCCACATCCGAGGTCAAAGTGGTGGTCATGGACTGCACCGAAATGGGGGCACCACCGCCCACTGGGACGGTGCCCACTTGGATGCGCCGTGTACGGCGCCTCGGAGCAATCGGAGTAGAAGTAGAGGGGAAACCCAAGCTCACTGGCATGGAACCAGTATGCCCGTCTTTAGACCGGGTGGGGGTTGATTAGGTCCGCCGCCATCAAGATGACCGTCATCAAAATCAAGGTTCCCACCACCAGATAGGTGAGGGGCATCAGCCGAGCCGAATCGGCCGGACCCGGGTCCGGCCGGTGCCGCAACCGAGCCCACTGCCTCCGCCCGCCCTCAAACAAGGCATTGACTACGTGGCCGCCGTCTAACGGCAACAAAGGCAACAAGTTGAACAACCACAATGCGATGTTCACCGAACCAGCCAGCTGCAACCAAGTGGAGATACGTAACCGCCAGGGTTCATCTACCCCCTGGGC
>JAISMT010000097.1 GCA_031276585.1 Bifidobacteriaceae bacterium | reverse complement strand
GAGTCTTAAACGACGAGTAGGAGTGCGTCCAGAAAAACACACGGTGGTCATCTTTTGTGAGGGCCAAGGGTCTGAGCCTGACTATGTCATTGGTCTACGGAACTTACCCAGCGTATCCTCCAACACCGCACTAAACATTGAAATTTCAGACGTTCACGGAGTCCCATACACATTGGTAGATAACGCTGTCGCGCTTAAGAAACGCGATTCGGAAGTTGACGAATGTTGGTGCCTTTTCGATGTTGAATGGCCTAAACATCATCCTAAGTTAGCTGAGGCAGTTAACCGAGCCCGTGACGTAGAAGGTGTGCATGCTGCCGTATCCAACCCGTGCTTTGAAGTGTGGCTAATAATGCACTTCCGTGACGTAGCCGCTTTTCTCACTACGGGTGAAGCTGAGCAACAGAGCCGAACCGAGGACGGAAGAACGGGAAAGCACATTGACCCGTCCAAATACATGCCGCAGCGCGCTCAAGCCATACAAAGAGCCAAAACACTGGAAGCTCGGCACAACAAGAACGCGGCAACCATGCCGCACAACAATCCATCCTCGGGCATGTTCAGGTTATTAGAGGCCATAGGTGCCGATACAGGCTGTTTGTGATGAGGTTTTAGCGCGAGTTGTCACGGTTGAGCACTGCGTAAACCCCGTGGACCACGGGGTACAGCAGGAACACGACCCAAGCTTTACCCCAAGCGTCGAACAGGATGCCCAAAATGACGTAGATGGCACCTAAGATCATGCTGGTTGCGGCCATGATGGCCCCGGCCCTCGACCCCGAACCCCCGTTTCTGGGACCTTCAATTTGAGAATTCATCGGCGCACCTTTCACAAAACCCCTAGAAGCTACGGGCACAACTGTCTTAGTCGCCCCACCCACCAGGTATAACCCTAATAGAAAGATTTCGCCATAACTACATTGGGCGATGCCGAGTCAGGACGAACGCTGCGGCAGTAGCGGGTTAATCGAAGCAGCAAAGGTCTCCAAATTGAGTGACTGGATCAGAATCTTGCCGGTGCCGCTGAAAACATTGACCAGGCCTTCGCCAGTACCAATGGAACCAAAGAAACCGCTTTGCATCTGAATGTGGTAATCCAAGTTCCGGTCCCAAGCCACCACGTGCCGGTTATCTACCACAAACCCGTTGGCGTTATTGAGCGGAATCTCGGTGATAGAACCGAAAGCGTTGACCAACATGGCGCCTTGGCCGTTGGTGGTCTTCACCCAAAAACCGCCCTGCCCGCCAAAAATCGCTTTGCCCACGTTTTGGCGCTCCAGAGTGTACGCAACGGAGGAGTCCATAGCCAGGAAGGCGCCATCGTTCAGGCGATATTGGTTGGCTCCCACGTCAAGTTGGACAATAGTGCCCGGATAAGTGGGGGCGATGGCGACCTCACCGGCGGGAGCCTGGCAAACAACCTCAGTGATGAAAGCCGATTCGTTCGAAACGGCGCTGCGCGCCACCGCTTTAACAAACTTACCGAAGCCTTCACCGCTGGCATTCAGCCGGGCGTTAAGTTCAACCCCTGGCGTGCTGTAGACCATTGAGCCGCGCTGAATAAGAGCCGTCTCGCTCTGGTTCAGTAAAACGCGGGCCATTGGGAACTGCATCTCGGTCCGGATATGGAATTGCATGGCGATTCTCCCTCGACTAATTGATTGGGCCCGTTGGAAACGATTCCCGGGGACCGGCAGTTAGGCAAAGCGCAACCAAGCACTCAACCAATCCCCGCAGCAACCCTACCCCGGGTAGATAGGTTCCCCCATAGTTCTCCCCCAGCAGTCGCCAAAGAGCTTGAAAGTTAGGGAAGCTCGGTTTCTAACTGGATCCAATCCGGTTCACAATCGGCGTCATCCGGCACATTTATAGCCCCCGCTTGCCGGGCCAGAGCGGCCTGAGACTTGGTTAGCTTCGTGCCACGGAGGTTCGCGCCGTACAGGTTCGCGCCCTGTAGGTGGGCGCCACTCAGATCCGCATCACACAGATCTGCACCAAACAGGATCGCATCACACAGGTTCGTGCCCAACAGGTTCTCGCCACTCTGGCTCCAGTAGCTCAGGTTTGCGCCACGCAGGTGCGCATTGCTCAGCTCCGCGCTATGCAAGTTCGCACCAACCAGGTCCGAACCACCCAGGTCTGTATGACTCAGATCCGAACCACCCAGGTCCGCGCCACTCAGGTCCGCGCTACGCAGGTTCGCGCTACGCAGGTTCGCGCCAACCAGGTTCAGCTTGGCCAAGCGAAACCCAGATAGATCGGTACCTGACAGGTCCACCTGAGAAAGATCGCCCGGCGTAACACCATGTTGACTGGCCAAACGGGAAAGAACCGTAATAGCTGCTTTGACATCCGTGGGGACTTTAATCATTTCCCTCACCCGGCTTATCCTCGTTTGATACGTGGTCTCCCGAGTCAACAGACAGTTTCAATTCGGCGATGCTATTACGGGTGAATCCGGCCAGGACCTCAACAATCATCTCTTGAATTGGTCCTGATTCCTTCGCCAGGTGCTCCAAAGCATAAATGCCACCCAGCCGAATCGCCGGAGCTGAGTTACCCAGCTGGTCAACCGCCCGCATATACCGTTCGGTGTCTAAACGGGTTCGGTCCAGCTTGGTTTGAATTTCGAATGCCCGTTGGCGACGGTAAGCAATAAAGGCCGCCCCTCCGCCGGTTAGCACCCCGACCACGGCAATAGTGGACCGGACCAAGTTATACAGCCAAGCGGTGGCGTCGGTCTCTTCGGGGGTCGGGAACACCCATTGAAAACCCCAAAACACCAGCCCTGCTACCACCACTCCAAACACGGCAATTATGGCCACCCCAAGAAACAGTCCTTTATGCGGTTTGAGCGAACCACTGGTAGCAGCATCGTCAGCTTGCCCAGGCTTCTTGCCTCGCCCAATCCTCATAAAACCTTTTTACCGCCAATCCCGGCCGGTGTCACCCCCCAGAAAAGCAACGCTGCAAGCACCATTGGCCAGACCGACCAACCCAATTTGAAAGATTCCCATACGAATTGCACTCGAGCCTGTAGCAATTTCAGTTCCCACCCCAAAACCGGCACTACAACGACATGTAGATGACGTACCATGTCACCATGCGCCCATATGTATACATCTGCATCCCAAAGCATTGGTGGGGGGCACTGCTATGAGAGTAACTGAACTGCTCAAGGTCAACCTTCTAAGCGGTGTTTTCTCCCTTGGGCTGGGGATCTCTAGCGTAATGCTTACCTTTGTTGCAATCGCGGATGGTATGACAGTCGGGGTGATTGCCCTACTGAGCGCACTCTCAGCCGGGTCACAGATGATTGCCCGTTTGGCCCTAGGTCCGGCTTTTCGCAAAGTGCCTGATCGAGTAGTCATGGGGGCGGCGCTGGGAACACTCGCGTTGTCGATGTTCAGCGTACTGCTGCTACCCGGTATAGCCGGTTAGGCCATAGCTCAACTCTTTCAAGGGGCCGCCCGAGCTGGCTTCTGGACAGGCAGCCAAATCCACGTTCTCCGAGTAGCCCCGGTGCCAGCCCGCGGCATGGCTCGCAACCAGTTTGTTGCCAGTTTGGTGGGCATTTTGGGACCTATTACAGCTGGAGCATTCGCGGAAGGAGATCCCCGAAGAGCCGCATGGATTGTGCTGTGCCTGGGACTTACCGGTGGCATCGGCGCGGCCTTACTAACTGGCTTACCAGTTTTTGATCCACCCGAAAAACCGGAAGAAGGTCGAGTTTGGCGACGGCCAGGAGTAGCCCTGTCTTCTATTGGGAGCTTGGCCAGCGGAGCCTGGTATGTCGCCACCAATACATTTGTGCCGGTGGTACTGGGGAACGCTAACTGGTCTAACTCGGCCATGGGTACAGTCATGGGTGCAACCAACGCTGCCATGTTGATTGGTGTACTAGCTGCGGGCCAGGCCAAACCTGCCCGCTTTGGCAACATCATTGTGCTGGGAACGGTGGTAAGCGCACTTGGCGTGGGACTACTTAGCGTTGCGGGCAGCATACCCGGGTTGACTGTGGTGGCGTTCATTACCTCCGGCGTGGGAACCGGAGCCCTGATGACGCTGTGCCCCACCCTGGCAGCACAATCGGTACAACCCGAAGAACGAAGTCAGGCAGTAGTTACCACCGGGGTTTACCGGTCCGGCGCACTATTGGGTACGCCAATCCTGGTGTCAGTGGCCACTTTATTCATGCCGGTAGGCGCCGTGATGATTGTTGTAGCCGGGCTAACCGGGCTACCCGGCGTGGGGGCCGCCATCGCCCGCGCTGCCCGGCCGGGCACTTAACCTAATGCCCGATGCCGCAACACCCGTTTCGCATCCAGACCTCCCCCTAACCTACGTCAGACACCCCTATGCCTATCCCACCAGCTACACCTCCCTAGCTCCGGCACCCATCACACGCCTGGAGTTAGGCGAACTCCAGCGCGGTGAAACCTATTTTTTACAGACTCGTCACACACATGAGTATTCGACGGTATACATTCAGTTGCGTTACCGAGATTCAACTTTCTCATCAACTACGAAAGGCATCGTGATGACAGCCACTAAACCCTGGGAGGATCTCATCCCAACCGGTGATGTACACAGTTTTACCGGTGGCCTTAACGCCGCGACTCGTTCGATGACGGCCGGTTCCGCGCCTGCCATTGTGATTGTCGACATGACGCTAGCCTTTGTTGACTCGGCATATCCCACTGGCCACAGTGAGACCGGATGGCCTTGCGTCCAAGCGAACGCGGAGTTACTAGCGGCGGCACGGCAACTTAATGTTCCGGTTTACTTCACTAAAGACCATCCAGACCCTACCCATGTAAAGCTTCCACCGGAACGGGGGCGTTGGAAAACTCAAGGCGCCCCTTCCCAACCGGCCGAGCTACCCCCAGGCGATGTAATAGTTCAACCTTTGACCCCCACCGAAGAAGAGATAGTTATCTATAAAGGCAGCAAACCAAGCGGATTCTTTGGCACACCCTTAGGTTCCTACCTAATCTTCCAGGGAATTGACACCGTTATTGTGACCGGCATGACCACGAGCGGTTGCGTCCGGGCAACGGTATTAGACGCTTTCATGAACAACTTTCACGTAGTAATCCCGCACGAATGCGCGGCAGATCGCAGTCAAATCTCCCACAAGGTCAACCTTTTCGACATGCACATGAAATATGCCGACGTAATCTCTCTCGATGAATGCATCGACTATCTCCGTACCGTAGCGTCACTAACCGTACCAACTACTGTCTGAACTGGAGTTTCCATGAGCGAAAATAAACTGTACAGCTATTCGCCGATTATCGAACGCCCCCAACTGGAGTGGCCGGAGGGGAAAAAAGTTGCCTTCTACTGCGGCGTCAACATTGAACATTTTCACCAAGGTATACCCGCCACCAGTGCCAGTTCACTAACTGCCGCGTTCAAGCCGGACCCAATGAATAATGGGTGGCGCGATTACGGTACCCGAGTAGGTATTTGGCGCATGATTAAACTCTTTGATGAAGTTGGGCTGCGGGCCAGTGCTATTACAAACTCAGAAGTAATTGAACAGTATCCCCAGATTATCCAAGCTGGACTAGAGCGAAATTGGGCTTGGGTAGCACACGGAACCACCAATTCAGTTTTGCACACCGGATTTTCTTTAGAACAGGAAGTCGGCATTTTGGATGAGATCTTTGACACCTGGGCCAAAGTCGGGATCGAACCCAAAGGGTGGCTGGGACCTGCCCTGACGGAAACCTATAACACCCCGGCCCTGCTGGCAGAACGAGGTGTGAAATACCTACTGGATTGGAATGCTGACGATCAGCCTTTCCGCCTCAACATTCCCGGTTTGATCGAAGTGCCCTACAGCATGGACGTCAATGACATTTCGGTGTTTGTAGGCCACCCCACTGCTGGTTCCGCCTACCAGGAAATGGCTTTGGCTCAACTGGAGGTTCTGCTAGAAGAAGGGGGCGGGGTATTTGCCCTGCCGGTGCATCCATTTGTAGTAGGGCAGCCTTCCCGGTTCAAGTATTTCCGCAACATAATTCGCGCGGTCGCCTCGCATCCCGATGTTTGGGTCACAACTAGCGAGGACATCGCTAATCACTTCCTGACCACCACTACCGCCAAGCCTCCAGTGGCGGTACCGTGAACACCGCAACCCAGCTGACTTCTAGCAACTCCCCTGTTGGAACAGCAGCAAAAGTATTGACCTTTGACGACGTCGAGATGCGTTTTCCCAACGGCACGGTGGCGTTACAAGGCGTGAACCTCGATATAGCGCCTGGGGAGTTCGTCAGTGTGGTGGGCCCCAGCGGCTGCGGTAAATCCACCTTGTTGCGCTTGGCTTCAGGTCTAGAGCACCCTTCCAATGGCACCGTAACAGCAGCAACTGATCATATTGGATACGTATTCCAGGATGCTACCTTGCTGCCTTGGCGAAATGTAGAACGAAACGTTGAGTTTCTAGCCGAATTGCAAGGTTTACCTAAAGCACAACGAATGACCAAAGCCAAAGCGGCCATCGATCTGGTAGATCTTAACGGCTTCGAAAATCATTTACCGCGGCAGCTTTCCGGAGGTATGAAATTGCGGGCCTCGTTGGCTCGTTCACTAACTCTAGACCCTAAACTTTTCCTATTCGATGAACCCTTTGGCGCCCTGGACGAAATCACTAGAGAGCGTCTCAACGAAGAGCTTATACGGCTTTTCGTAGAACGCCGTTTTTCCGGCCTGTTCATTACCCACTCAGTACACGAGGCGGTCTATCTATCCACCCGTGTAGTTGTAATGTCAGGCCGCCCAGGGAGTATTGTGGCGGAATTCCAAGTACCGTTCCCAATGCCACGCGACCCCGACGTACGTTATACACCAGAATTTGCAGCGCTCACTGGCCGAGTGCATCACGAGCTAAAAGAAGGACACAGCACATGACTACCGTGTTACCTCGCATCACAACAGCGCCTAAGACCACTAGCGTCCCCGCCCCGCTAGCCCAACCCAAAAAACCAAAGCATTCATCAGCTTGGTTTCCTCCTCTTGTAGTTACCATCCTTATGCTAAGTGCTTGGTATCTCGCTAGCTATGTATTTTTGGATGTAAGCCAACGCTTTTTGATGCCTCCACCACACACTATATTTACGGAAGCATTCTTCATTCCCGAGACAGCCACAGATATAGGACTAGCCACTTTTCGTTCGACCATAGTGGCACTAATCGGTTTAGCAATTGCCATTATACTGGGAGTATGCTGGGCAATTGCTATGAGCCAGGCACGTTGGTTAGAAAAAGCCCTTTTCCCTTACGCAGTAATACTGCAATGTGTTCCCATTCTTGCATTGGTGCCATTGATTGGGTTTTGGTTTGGATTTGAATACCCTGCCCGCGTAATTGTTTGCGTCATGATTGCTTTGTTTCCCATGGTTTCGAATACTCTTTTTGGCTTACAATCCGTTGAAAAAGGTCAACGTGAACTTCTACAATTGCAAGGCGCTTCAAGGTGGGCAATCCTAACCAAGTTAGAACTTCCCACGGCCCTACCGGCCATGTTTGCGGGTATGCGTATTTCAGCTGGCCTCTCCGTGGTTGGTGCCATTGTGGGGGATTTTTTCTTCCGCCGCGGCGAACCGGGGCTAGGCGCACTTATCAGTAATTATCAAGCTCGGCTCCAATCGCAGGAATTGTTTGCGGGTATTCTGGCTGCTTCCTTGCTTGGGATCGTTATTTTCACCGCGTTTGGCTGGCTTAGCCGTGCAATAGTGGGCAAATGGTACGAACCATCCAGCCGCTAACTTCTCCTAGCTGACGGTCCCCCCCCCCACCTCTACACGTTCGAAGGCGGGTACCCGCGGCCACTATCTATCTTTGCTCTATTGACCAAACACCTAACAGAAAGCGAGATCCCATGCCTTTCGTCCCATCGCAACGGATGACAGTCATCCTCACTTCCGTCCTTCTTGCCGTTACGGCACTCACCGCGTCTGCCTGCTCATCATCAGACTCGCCGAAAGAGTCGGCAAGTGGTTTAAAAGATATTGGCACCACAGATCTATCCAAAGTTTGTCCAGCTACTGTCACTATTCAAGATTCTTGGTATCCGCAAGCTGAGCTGGGCAATGTTCTCAACCTAATTGCGACTAACTACACCGTGGACGCAGCCAACAAATCTGTATCTGGCCCCCTTATTGCAGCAGATGGCTATACCGGAATTGAACTCGAACTTCGGGCTGGCGGACCCGCCATCGGCTTTACTTCACCAGTTAGTCAAATGTATCAAGACTCATCTATCACTTTGGCTCGCATCGATCTTGACGCTGCTATTCAAAACTCGAAAGATTTTCCAACCTTGTCGGTATTCGCCTCACTCGACAAAAGCCCACTTTCCGTAATGTGGTCCTCAGATTACTACCCAAATGTGAAGACCACTGCCGAACTGGGCAAAGCCTTGGCCGACAGTGGCGGCGTGTTCCGTTACAACCAATCTTCTTCGGCCTACCTCACTTACCTGATCCAGAGTGGGCAGCTCTCGGAATCTGTCGTGGACGGTAGCTATGATGGCACGCCGGGGAATTTCGTTGCGTCCGGCGGCAAAGACTCGCAGCAGGGTTATGCTACGAACGAGCCCTACGTATACCAAAACATTGTCACGGAATGGGGTAAACCATTAGCGTATCAACTGCTTTCCGACACTGGCTGGGATGCTGCATCTGGGTACGGTATTCGTTCAGATGATCTTGATTCTATGAGTGACTGCTTAACTAAACTGGTGCCAGTCTTGCAGCAGGCCACGCTCGACTATTTCGAAGATCCAGCTCCCGCTAGCGAATTGTTACTTGACCTTGTGGATCAGTATCAGACTGGTTCAATTTACAACCAAGACGTGATCGATTACGCCAATAAGATCATGCTCTCTGACGGCCTAGTCGGTAACGGTTCGAACAGCACCCTTGGGGACTACGATGAAAATCGAGTCTCGGGACTGATAGAGGTCGCGGTTCCGGTTTACACCGAAATGGGCCAGCCTCCAGCTGACGGACTTAGCCCTAGTGATTTATTCACCAACAAATTCGTAGACGAATCCATTGGGTTCTAACATTGGTAACTGATACCCCCAAAGGGTGAGGGAAATAAGGCCCTCCTGGGATGGGACGGGTCTAACTTGGGCGCTTCAACCAAGCCGTTTCTTGTATCCCTGCCTGCCGGTCTTGCCACATTTTGATACGCACGTCACGAACCGATG
>JAISMT010000078.1 GCA_031276585.1 Bifidobacteriaceae bacterium | reverse complement strand
GATCTGAGCGCAGCGAAGAGGTTTTGTGGGGTGATCTAGGCCCCGGCGGAGTCCCTCACATTAGATAGAACTGTGGGCAGGGTGGGTTCACCGGGGGAGAGGCGTAGACCGTCGCTGGGTAGCTCTTCACGGCTAGCTTGGTGGCGTTGCCGGGCGGTTGCTAAGCCGGCCACTCCGGTGCGGGCTGGGTCAATTTGGCCACGGTCTACGTAGGTGACTTGGAGCGGGCGTAGCCCGTAAGATTCCGGTGCGGTGGGGTGTATCCCGGGTCCGGCTAGAATCACTTCTTCTTCAGCGGTACCGCCATCGTCGATGCGGCGTCCCGCCCATTTGGCTCCACCGGCAGTGCTTTTACCGCCGCCGGACCGTTTACCCACTGGTTCTAGGCCGCCATCGGCGCTTTCCCGGGCCACTAATTTGTATACCATCTGAGCGGTGGGTGCTCCTGAACCGGTGACCAGTCGGGTACCAACACCGTAGGCGTCCACGGGGGCGGCAGCAAGGGCAGCGATGGCGTATTCGTCTAGATCCGAGGTTACGGTGATACGAGTTTGGGTGGCACCGAGGGCGTCTAGTTGCCGCCGTACTGCGCGCGCTAATTGCGGCAGGTCACCGGAATCTAAACGCACCGAATGCAACTCGGGTCCAGCTAGTTTTACTGCTAGTTCTACCGCCTGTTTCACGTTGTAGGTGTCCACCAGCAAGGTGGTGCCGGTGCCTTGGGCCGCCAATTGGGAGGCGAAAGCTTCGGTTTCAGAGTCATGCACCAAGGTAAAGGCGTGGGCAGCCGTACCGATGGTGGGTATACCCCAGCGTAGGCCCGCTTCCAAGATGGAAGTGCCCGCAAACCCGGCCACATAGGCGGCTCGGGCCGCCGCCACTGCTGCCTGTTCATGGGTACGGCGGGCTCCCATTTCCAGGCAAGGGCGGTCTTCTGCCACCAGAGTCATACGGGAGGCGGCGGTGGCTACTGCACAATCGTGGTTCAACACCGAGAGGGCCAGGGTTTCTAAAAGCACACATTCGGCAAAAGTGCCGTCTACGGTGAGTACTGGTGAACCCGGGAAATAGGCCTCGCCTTCTGCATAACCGCTGATGGAGCCATTGAACCGGTAGTTGGCTAACCAATCTGCGGTGGTGGGGGAGACGGTACCGGAAGCTACCAACCACTCTAGAGTGCCATCCGGGGTGTCGAAGCGAAACTCTGGTAGCAGTTCCATCAACCGCCCGGTTCCAGCCACTACTCCGTAGCGCCGCCCTCGCGGTAACCGCCGGGCGAACACCTCGAACACTGCCCGCCGCTCAGCAGTGCCGTCCGCCAAAGCGGCTTCTAACATGGTCAGTTCGTACTTATCGGTCAGCAAAGCCAAGCTCATGGGGCACCAGTCTAAAAGCTATACCTTGACCAATCTCCGCCGCCTGCGGGTTACCCTGGGGGGGTGAGCGATGCGCCTATCGGCATATTTGATTCTGGCCTTGGCGGTTTAACGGTGGCACGGGCGGTGTTGGACCAGTTGCCAGAAGAATCAGTTCTCTATTTTGGGGACACCGCGCACGCGCCTTATGGGCCCCGGCCCATCGCTAACGTGAGGGAATTGGCGCTTCAAGCTTTAGACCGGCTGGTGGTATCCGGAGTCAAGTTATTAGTCATAGCTTGTAACACGGCATCGGCCGCTGTTTTGGGGGATGCTCGGGAACGTTACGAGCAAGCTCAAGGTGTCCCGGTGCTAGAAGTAATACGCCCAGCGGTACGGCGGGCGGTTAGCGCCACCCGTACCGGCAAAGTTGGGGTGATAGGCACCCGGACCACCATCGATTCGGGGGCCTACCAAGATGCTTTCGCGGCTGCCCCCCACCTTCAGCTGACGGCTCAGGCTTGCCCCCGGTTGGTGGAACTAGTGGAAGCAGGCGCCACCAGCGGCCCCGAAGTATTAGAAGTAGCGCGGCAAAACCTTGCCCCCCTACGGGCCGCCCAAGTGGACACCCTAGTGTTGGGTTGCACCCACTACCCGCTGCTAACGGGAGCGCTCTCCTATGTGATGGGTCCAGAAGTCACTCTGGTTTCTTCGGCGGAAGAAACTGCCCAGGATGTGTTCCGTCAACTGGTAGCCCGCGGACTGCAACGCATCCCTGGGGGGCCACCACCCCGGCATCGTTTCTACTCTTCGGGCGATAAACGTACCTTCTACCATTTGGCGCGGCGTTTTCTGGGTCCAGAAGCACCCTACTGGGATCCGGCCGCCACCTTGACTGGTGAGATCCGGGCGGTACGGCTGTGAGGTTAGTGGTTTTAGGCTGTACCGGTTCGCTACCCGGTCCGGAGGCGCCCGCATCGGGGTATTTAGTGCAAGCTCGTGACCGGGCGGGCCGGTTATGGACGGTGGCTTTAGATTTAGGGTCCGGCACTTTTGGAACGTTACAAGCCTTTTTACCGCCGGAGGCTTTAGATTTTGTGGCTTTAAGCCATTTACATCCCGACCATTGCGCTGATCTGACTGGATTAGCGGTATATGCCAAATACCGTCCCGGTGCTGCTATGAATTCGTTACCGGTTTATGGTCCGGAAGATACCCCCCAACAGTTAGCGGTATTGCAATATGCTCACGACCCAACCTCAAAAGGCGGCGATTTTAACTTTGGCTGTTGGCGTTTAGGGCGGGGTGTTCATGTGGGTCCATTTGTGCTTACGCCCTACCCTATGCTCCATCCGGTGGAAGCTTGGGGTTTTAGGATTGATGGGCCCTCCAGCGTACGTCCCGGCCGCCGGGTTACTTTGGGTTACACGGGGGATACGGACACCTCTGAAGGGTTGGCTCGGGTGGCTGATTCCGTTGATTTGCTACTAATTGAAGCTGCCTTCGAAGAGGGCCGGGATGTGGCGCGTGGCATTCATCTAACGGGGCAACGGGCCGGGCAAGCTGCTGCCGCTGGTAACGCCGGAGCTGTGGTGGTAACTCACCTACCGCCTTGGAATGATCCGGAAGTGACTTTGGCTGCAGTGCGCAGCGTCTATCCGGGGCCGGTTTACTTAGCTCGGCGCCTAGCTTCATACGTGATCTAGAAGTATTTCGGTGGGGCAAACTTCACTTGTTTATCAAGATTTGAGAGCTCCAAATGGCCTAGAAATCCCCGCCGGTGAGGTTGGTGACCTTTAGGCAAGGTAGGGTCTAAGCCCGTGACTGCATTCTTGAGAGCCGATGGCCGCACCGTAGACCAACTCCGTAACGTAACCATAGAACGGGCCTGGTTGGATACGGCTGAAGGTTCCGCGCTCATCACGTGCGGTCAAACGCGGGTGTTGTGTGCGGCATCGTTCACTCCGGGGGTACCGCGGTGGCGCCGGGGCAGCGGTGAAGGCTGGGTTACAGCGGAGTATTCCATGCTGCCGCGAGCTACTAGCCAACGTTCTGAGCGGGAAGCGGTGCGAGGCAAGATCGGAGGCCGCACGCACGAAATTTCGCGTCTTATTGGCCGTTCGTTACGAGCGGTGGTGAACTACCGGGAATTGGGAGAAAACACTATCCAGTTGGATTGTGACGTACTCCAAGCCGATGGTGGTACGCGGACAGCGGCCATTACCGGAGCTTACGTAGCGTTGGCCGATGCCGTGCGGTGGGCTCAAGCAAAAGGTCACGTGGGGCGCAACGCGGCCGCGTTGACGGGGTCAGTGGCAGCGGTCTCGGTGGGGATCGTAGGTGGCACCCCCATGTTGGATCTGCCTTATTCAGAGGATGTGCGGGCTGAGACCGATATGAACGTGGTGGTCAACGCCGCCGGTGAGTTCATCGAGGTTCAAGGCACCGCTGAACATGCCCCCTTCTCCCGTATGGAGTTGACGCGATTATTGGACTTGGCAGTGGCAGGTTGCGCTCAACTGCGAGCCATTCAAATTGAGGCGTTGGGGGAGTGAACCCAGCACCAGTCCTGGTTTTAGCCACCCATAACCAGCACAAGGTGGCTGAGTTAGAGGCGATTTTGGCGGCGGCGGGGGCGTTGGGGCCGCTCCAACTGGTGGCGGCTGGTGAAATGGGGGTGGAGCCACCACCGGAGGATGGCCTTACTTTTGCGGCTAATGCGTTGACTAAAGCAAGAGTTTGTTCGTCCGTTACGGGTTTACCAGCGGTGGCTGATGATTCTGGCCTCTGTGTGGCGGCCTTAGGTGGGGCGCCGGGTGTGTTCTCGGCTCGGTGGGCGGGGGGCCACGGCGATGACGCCGCAAACTTAGCGCTTTTGTTAGACCAGCTGCGAGACTTGCGGGACGCTGACCGGGGGGCTTGGTTTGAGTGCGCAGCGGCTTTAGTGGTTCCCGGGGGAAGCGAAAGTGAAACGGTAGAAGTGGTGGAATCGGGGCGAATGGTAGGGAGCCTGAGCCGTTCCCCCCGGGGTTCTAACGGTTTTGGTTATGACCCCATTTTGGTACCGGAAGGTATGGCCGTAACAGCAGCCGAGTTGAGCGCCGAACAGAAAAATGCCATCTCGCATCGAGGCCGTGCTTTTAGGGCTTTGGCTCCCGCTATCCGTAACTTGTGGTTCGCTGAATAGAGCAATCTGTGAAACTGGGAACGGGAAGAAGTTCCAGTGGGTGCGTTACTGGTAATTGATGACTACCCGCATGTCAGGTAGCTAGTTGAAGCCATACTGCGTGGGGCCGGGTTTCAAACACTTAGTGCT
>JAISMT010000188.1 GCA_031276585.1 Bifidobacteriaceae bacterium | reverse complement strand
GAAACCAGCCCCATGTCTTTATAGACCAGGATTTGTTGGCCGTTGGAAGTGGCTATACCTGCGGATTCTTGCCCCCGGTGCTGCAGGGCGTAAAGCCCAAAGTAAGCCAGTTTGGCGGTTTCTTCACCGGGAGCCCAAACCCCAAATACGCCGCATTCATCTTGTGGGCCCTTCTCGTCTGGAAGCAAATCATGGGCAAGGCGTCCGTCTGCGCGTGGCACCCACCTATGGTGACACATCCACTGATGGGGTCAACCCACGACAGCGGCACACCCGCAGTCAGACACACATTCGGTCCATGTAAACCGATGTGGAGACAGATTCTGGGGGTATGAGAAGGGGCGACCGCCGGGCTGGTGGTGGTGGTGACCCGCGCGGCCGCCCCAGCTTTATGGGAGCCGGGTGGCTCGTGTTCAATTGTAGCGCTTTAGCTGGGCTCTACCAAGACCTCTGGTCAGAGCCAATTAGCTCAAAGCGTTCGGTTGAGGTTTAGGCGGTTCCAGACCCCTCAGCTGCAGCCACAGCGGCCCGGCCGGCTTCCAAACGAGCTACCGGGACCCGGAAGGGTGAACAAGAAACGTAGTCCAAACCTACTTGGTTGAAGAAGTGGATCGAATCCGGATCACCGCCGTGCTCACCGCACACACCTAAGCCGATCTCGGGGCGGGTTTGCCGCCCCAATTTGGCAGCCTGGCGCACCAGTGAACCCACACCTTGGGTGTCAATGGTTTCGAAGGGTGAAACCTGGAACACACCTAGCTCCATGTATTCGCTGAAGAACGCCCCTTCCACGTCATCGCGCGAGAAACCCCAAGTGGTTTGGGTTAGATCATTGGTGCCGAAAGAGAAGAATTCTGCGGCCCGCGCAATTTGATCGGCAGTGACGGCAGCCCGCGGCAGTTCGATCATGCAACCAATCGGAATGGACAGTTCCTCACCTTGTTCAGCGGAGACTTGTTTGATGATGCCTTCAGCCTCGTCCCGCACCAGATCCAGTTCCACATAAGAACCCACTAGCGGCACCATAATTTCCGGCTTCGGGTCTTTACCTTCCCGGATCAGTTGCGCTGTGGCCTCCGCAATAGCGCGGACTTGTAACGCGAACAGCCCCGGAACCGTCAAACCGAGGCGCACGCCCCGTAGACCCAACATGGGGTTGGCTTCATGGGAACGTTCCACGGCCGCCAGTAGCTCCAATTCCACCTCGGTCACGGTTTCTCCGGCCGTTTGGCGGCGCGCAATAGAAACGGAAAGTTCCGTGAGATCCGGCAGGAACTCGTGCAGCGGCGGGTCAATCAGACGCACTGTGGTGTGCAAGCCGTCCATAGCCGTGAACAACTCGACAAAATCTTGACGTTGCAGCGGTAGCAGAGCGTCCAATGCGGCGGTGCGCGTGGCGTCATCGTGCGCCAAAATGAGCCGTTCAATCAACTTGCGCCTGTCCCCTAAGAACTGGTGCTCAGTGCGACACAAACCCACCCCTTGCGCCCCTAAACGCCGGGCCCGCGCCCCGTCCTCGGCACTGTCCGCGTTGGCGCGAATCTTGAGCCGACGTACGGCATCGGCGTGAGTCAAAATACGGTGAACCGCCGTTACCAGCTCGGCGGCCGAACCATCTTCACCCACCGTGGCTAGCGCCTTCTCCAAGCCTTGATCCAAGTACTCGAATACGGGTGAAGGCACCACGGGCACCGAGCCTAAGAAGACTTCACCAGTAGTACCGTCGATGGCGATCACGTCGCCTTCCTTGACGGTGGTAGCACCCACCTGGAACTGGCGCCGGGATGGGTCCACGTCGAGGGCATCAGCCCCCACTACGCAGGTGGTACCCATGCCGCGTGCCACCACAGCCGCGTGAGAAGTCTTGCCACCCCGGGCGGTCAAAATACCTACAGAGGCGATCATGCCGCCTAAATCATCCGGGTTAGTTTCCCGGCGCACCAGAATCACGGTGCGGCCCTGAGCTTTCCACTGCTGGGCCGTGACGGAATCAAACACCGCTTGCCCCACCGCTGCGCCCGGCGAGGCCGCCATGGCTTTGGTCAGCAGCGTCTTGGATGCTTTCACGTCAAACTGGGGGAACATCAAGTTAGCCAACTGAGCGCCGGTAACGCGGTCCAAAGCGGTATCCAAGTTGATCAGACCCTGGTCCACCAGCTGAATAGCGATCTTGAAAGCAGCCGCAGCGGTGCGTTTGCCCACCCGGGTCTGGAGCATCCACAGTTTGCCCCGTTCCACCGTGAATTCGATGTCGCACAGATCCCGGTAGTGATCCTCTAAAGTTTTCATGATCTGCCGCAGCTGGTCATAACTAGTGCGGTCAATCTGGGCCATGTCATCCAGGGACAGCGTGTTGCGGATACCGGCCACCACGTCTTCACCTTGAGCGTTGGGCAGGTAGTCACCGTAGGCGCCACTGTGGCCGCTGGCCGGGTCGCGGGTGAAGGCCACCCCGGTACCGGAGTCTGGCCCCAAGTTACCAAACACCATTGATTGAACGTTGACCGCCGTGCCCAGCTCGTCGGAGATCCGCTCGCGGCGGCGGTAAAGGCGGGCCCGTTCGGTGTTCCACGAATTGAACACTGCCACTACGGCGGCATCCACCTGTTGGCGGGGGTCTTGGGGGAAGGCTTCACCGGTCTGCCGGGCCACAATGGCTTTGAACTCCTCCACCAGTTGCTTGAGGTCTTGGGCGGTCAGGTCCACGTCCGAGCTGGCTCCCACGGCGCGTTTCTTGGCGTCCAAAGCCTCAGCGAACAGGTCGCCATCGATGTCCAGCACGGTTTTGCCAAACATTTGGATCAGCCGGCGGTAGGAGTCCCAGGCGAAACGCTCGTCGTTGGCGAATTGGGCTAATCCCAGCACGGACTGATCATTGAGACCCACGTTGAGGACGGTTTCCATCATGCCCGGCATCGAGAACTTGGCGCCCGAACGCACCGAAACCAACAGCGGTTCGGTAGCTCCCCCCAGCTTGCGGCCAAAAACGTTTTCCAGTTGGTCGATGGCGGCACTCACCTGGTCCGCCAGTTCCTCCGGATTGGAGCCATGGTGCATGTAGAACCGGCACGCTTCCGTGGTGATGGTGAACCCCGGGGGGACCGGCAGTCCTAAGCCGGTCATCTCACCTAGATTTGCCCCCTTTCCACCTAGTAGGTCTTTTTGATCTTTGTTGCCTTCGGTGAAGTTGTAGACGTACTTGGGCACCTTGAAGCCTTCCCAGAG
>JAISMT010000182.1 GCA_031276585.1 Bifidobacteriaceae bacterium | reverse complement strand
GGCATCCAAACCGGAGTCAAGGTTAACAGCACCCTCACCGTGGTAGCAGCTGGAACATCGGTTGCACCTAGCACTTCTACTTCCACAGCGGCTGCCATGCAGAACCCCAAAGGAACTTTGCCTTTCACAGGTTGGTCCGGGTTGGCTCTAGTGGTGTTGGCGTTGGGCTTGTTCGCGCTGGGTTCCGGTTTGGTGGCTTGGCGCCGGCGCTCGGGTAGCTACGCCGTAGGCTCAGACTCTACCGAAATGCTCATCTGATTGGGACGAGTTCTGGGGCCCGCTAAGGCGAGCCCTTCAGGGTGGAATCTACCCGCCGCTCGGAAACAAGGGCGCTACTCTGAACCGATGCAAACTGGCCCAGAATATTCCGTGCTGGTGCTGTTGACCAGCGGTTCAATCCAAGAGGTTGTGGAACGCCAAGCCCAGCAAGAGCTGGGCTTGGCGTTCCGTCCTACCTGGGTCAAAACCGCCTCCGGCAAGCCCTTTTTGTTGGAAGCTCCCCACTGGTATTTCTCAATTTCGCACGCCGGAACAGTGGCGGGGGTCGCGTTCGCCCGCACCCCGGTGGGGTTGGATCTGGAACCAGCGGACCGCCCCGTCTATCCAGTTTTGGCCCGCCGGTTCACTCCCGCGGAACAGGCTTTTATTCAGGCGGGGGATTCCCAACGCCTACTACAGGTGTGGACCCAAAAGGAGGCTTACCTCAAATGGCGGGGCGGCGGCATCGGCGAAGGGCTAAACCAATTCAACGTGTTAGCTCCAGAGAACCTGGGGGTGGATTTTTGGCCCCTACCAGCAGCAGCCGGTCCCTCTAATGCTGAGGGAGGGGAATTACTGGGTTGGGTCTGTGTGGCTAGAGGAACTGCCAGCGGCCTAAAAGTGACCTGGGTTTAGAAGGTACCTCGTAAAACTTTTCCTTACGGGTGCCCCGCAAAGTCTTTTCCTTACGGGTGTACCGTAAAGCCTTTTCCTTGCGGGTGTCCCGCAAGATCTTCTTCTTGTAGCCCCTCCGAAATCTCTTTACTTCACTCGAGTTTTCTGTGGGGGTCGGTTCTGCGGGGTCTTCACAGAACTTTTCCCTGTGGGTGTCCGGCAAGACTTTTTCCTGCGGGTGTACCGTAAGACTTTTCCTTACGGGTGTCCCGCAAGATCTTCTCCTTATAGCTCCTCCGAAATCTCTTTACTTCACTCGAGTTTTCTGTGGGGGTCGGTTCTGCGGGGTCTTCGCAAAAAATCCGAGTTAAAACGGACCCCGGCGGCGTCGTTCTCCAGGCTTTTGAGATTGCTTTAGCGTTGCGGCCAGCCCTGTGGGAGACTTTGGAACCGTGTTCGTGGGCGCCGGAACGGCAATCAACGTGGGAGCCGTCTTAGCGGGAAGCGGGATCGGGTTAGCTTTAGGTAACCGGTTCCCGGAACGTACCCGTACACTGCTCACCCAATGTTTGGGGCTGTTCACCATGGTGCTGGGAGCGGACGCTATTTCTAGCGGGTTGAGCCCAGAATTAACGCAGGAAGTAGGCGCCCAAGCGCCTTTACTGATAGTGCTAGCAGCGTTGCTTTTAGGGGGAATCGCTGGGTCTTTAGTGCGGCTGGAGCAACGCTTGGATGCGGGTGCCGAGTGGTTGCGGCGCCTGGCCGCCCAAGGGGCAGAACCGGGACGATTCGTCGATGGCATGGTGACCGCAACTTTGGTGTTTTGCGTGGGACCGTTATCCATTTTGGGTTCCCTCAACGATGGTTTAGGTCGCGGCGTGGAACAACTACTGGTCAAATCGGTTCTAGACGGATTCGCTGCCATCGCTTTCGCTTCTGCGTTGGGAGCGGGAGTGGTGTTTTCGGTGCTGCCGTTGGCCCTATACCAAGGGGGGTTGACCTTGGCTGGTTTAGGGTTGGGGCAGTTTCTTTCCGCCGGCCAAGTAGATGCGCTCGGGGCTACGGGGGGCATCATCTTGCTGGGGCTCGGGATACGTTTAGCAGGGATCGCGAAAATCGCGGTGGCCGATTTACTGCCTGCCCTAGTGTTCGCGCCTGCATTGGCCGCTGCTGTAGCCGCCTGGCGTTAGTTTCCGCAGCTCGCTCGCGCCACTTGGCCGCTGTGGTGCGTCATCGCCCCTTCTTTGTGTTTATAGTTGACCTCGAAACGAGTTGGTTGTGTTTTGAGGTCAATTGGTTACGTGTCCTGTTGGGTGATGTCGGGGGTTTTCCGGGATGGGTTTGCGTTTGTGCAGGTGACAGGCTTGTTTTTTCCTGGTCTAAATTGGCTGCCGTTTACTTGTGTTTATAGTTGACCTTGAAACGAGTTGGTTGTGTTTTGAGGTCAATTGGTTACATGTCGGGCTTGGTGATGTCGGGGTTTTCCGGGATGGGTTTGTGTTTGTGCAGGTGACAGGTTTGTTTTTTTCCTGGTCTAAATTGGCTGCCGTTTACTTGTGTGCATAGTTGACCTTGAAACGAGTTGGTTGTGTTTTGAGGTCAATTGGTTACATGCCCCGCGGCTGTGGTGCGTCATCATTCAGTGGGTTTTTGGTGTTTTAGCAGTTCAAGTGTTTGGCTTGGTTCTTGGTCTGAATTGGGTCTATCCCTTTTGTGTGCATAGTTGACCTTGAAACGAGTTGGTTGTGTTTTGAGGTCAATTGGTTACATGTCCGGCGGCTGCCCCGGCCCGCCTACCCTGTCGCCAGTCAGGTTTTACGGAGGAACACTCGCTCTACCAGGTGATCGGGGCCCTTTTGGAGTACTAGAGTGGCGCGGGAACGGGTGGGGGCGATGTTTTGGGTCAAGTTGGGGGCGTTGATGGTGTCCCAGATCATTTCGGCAAAGCTGACCGCATCGGTGACTGACATGGAGGCGTAGCGGTGGAAGTAGCTTTCCGGGTCACGGAACGCGGTGTGGCGTAATTCGATGAAGCGGTCCATATACCAGCGGCGAATATGATCTGCAGCTGCATCAATGTAGATGGAGAAGTCGAAGAAGTCGCTCACTACGACGGCATCGGCGTCCTGGGGGCGAGTCCGGGCAGCTTGCAGCACGTTTAGGCCCTCCACTATCAAGACGTCGGGCGCAGTTACCACTGTGGTTTGGTTCGGCTGGATGTCATAACGCAGGTGCGAATAGCCCGGTGCTTCTAGCCGCCTGGCCCCCCCTTTGACTTGCGCTAAGAACCGCAGTAGAGCAGCCCGGTCGTAGGATTCGGGGAACCCCTTGCGGTTCATCAGCCCTCGTTGTTCTAAGACTTTGTTAGGAAACAGGAAACCGTCTGTCGGTAACAGTTGAACCCGGGGGGTGTCCGGCCAACGCGCCATCAGCTCCACCAAAAGCCGGGCTACCGTGGATTTGCCTACTGCCACCGAGCCGGCAATTCCAATTACATACGGTGTGCGTACCGTAGTGTCTTTGAGGAACATGCCGCGCACGTCATGAAGGTAATGGGAGGCATGGGCGTGCAAGTTGAGCAGGGCGCTGAGGGGGCGGTAAACGGCATCGACCTCCGCCATTGAAATTTGGTCGCCGATGCCGCGGATCCGCGCCACATCAGCCTCGGTTAGGGGTAGTGGTGTGGAGGAAGCCAAAGCGGCCCATTCAGTACGCCCGAAGGCCAGGTAGGGGGATTCAACCGCTGCGGCAGTGGATAGCACGGCACCATTCTCACACGCCCCGGGAGCACTACGTCCCCCAGGTTAGGCTGGATCAGGTTACGATGGAGCACGGTTCTTCCCCGCTTGTTGAAAGGACGCTAGATGCCGCGAATCAGTGACGGTGCTGCTGACCTGCTTAAATGCTCGTTTTGTGGTAAGTCGCAGAAGCATGTGCGCAAGCTGATTGCGGGTCCCTCGGTTTACATCTGCGATGAATGCATCGACTTATGCAACGAGATTATCGCTGAGGAGATCCCGGCCAAACAGGCTTCCACCAACGCTGAGCTACCCAAGCCGCGTGAGATTTTCAGCTTCCTAGACCAATATGTGGTGGGTCAGGATGGGGCTAAACGGGCGTTAGCGGTAGCGGTTTATAACCATTACAAGCGGATTCGGTCCGGCTTCGCGGCGGGCTCGGCCGCTAACCATAGCACCGGCTCTACACGCCTCCCCAAAGGAAACCAGCCGGAGATTTCCGCCCCGGCAGTGCCGCCGCCAGCGGAAGAATCTGAAGTGGTGGAGATAGCTAAGTCCAACATTTTGCTGATTGGCCCTACCGGCTGCGGTAAGACCTATGTGGCACAGACGTTGGCCAAAATGTTGAACGTACCTTTTGCGATTGCCGATGCCACCGCTCTTACTGAGGCCGGCTATGTGGGTGAGGATGTCGAAAACATTCTGCTGAAGCTAATTCAGGCAGCAGACGGTGATGTGAAACGTGCTGAAACCGGGATTGTCTACATCGACGAGATTGACAAGATTGCTCGGAAAGCTGATGGACCTTCCATAACTCGGGATGTGTCCGGGGAAGGCGTACAGCAGGCGTTACTCAAAATTTTGGAAGGCACTGTAGCTTCTGTGCCGCCGCAAGGGGGACGCAAACATCCCCAGGCTTCGGATTATCTGCAAGTGGATACCACTAACGTGTTGTTCATCTTGGCGGGTGCTTTTGCTGGGTTGGAAGAGATCATTGCCCAGCGGGCGGGACGCCACGGTATTGGGTTTGGGGCTCCGTTGCATATAGCTGGTGGCGAGGACGATTTCGATGACGTGCGCCCCGAAGACCTGCTCAAATATGGTTTGATTCCGGAGTTCATTGGCCGCATGCCGGTTATTGCCACTGTTTCACCTTTGAACCAGGAGAGCTTGCAGCGCATTTTGACAGAGCCACGGAACGCTTTGATCAAGCAGTACCGCAAAATGTTTGAGTTGGACGATGTCGTGTTGGAGTTCACGCCCGACGCGGTGGAAGCCATCGCGGAGCAAGCCATGTTGCGCGGTACGGGCGCTAGAGGGTTGCGCGCCATCATGGAGGAAGTGCTGCAACCCTTGATGTTTGATGTGCCGTCCCGTCAAGACATAGTGCAGGTACTGATAGACCGGGCAGTGGTGTTGGAAAACGTCAACCCCACCATCGTGCCTCGCGAGGCGGCTCCGGCCGTTGGTAGCCCTCCGGCCGCTCCGGTAGCGGCCAAGAAGATGGCCTAGCCATGGAAGCCAGCGAGCGGTTAGCCCAGCTCCGAGGGTCGATTGACAATATTGACGCCGCTTTGGTCCATTTGCTGGCGGAACGTTTCAAATTTACCCAACAAGTGGGTTTGTTGAAGGCTGATGCGGGAATGCCGCCAGCGGATTCGGGGCGGGAAGCGCAGCAGATTCAGCACTTACGGGCGCTCGCGGCCGAATCAGGGTTGGACCCGGTGTTTGCGGAAAAGTTTTTGAATTTCATTGTGGCGGAAGTGATCCGGCACCACGAGGCCATAGCGGATTCCCGTTGACGTCACAGCGCTTAGAGATATAGGTATTATTACCTACGTTCCGGCCGTGTTGATGTGGCTAGCGCAAAGCGCTCACCTAGGGAAACGCGGAAGAAAAACGCTGCTTGGATCTACGAATCCGAATTAATTACCGGATTCATAGACCCACTCTAATATTTTGACTTCCGGGGGTATTGAACAGCGGGTTGTATTCGGCAGCCCGGATATTACCCCTCTAGCTGCACTAACCTTAAGTTCATGACTGACTCAGCGGGACCCCGTCAACGCTTCTTAGATGTGATGCGCGGCACCGGTTCGGAACCTTCCGCCCAGCTAGCGCAATTGGCTCAAAAATATGGTGTGACTACTGAATACACCGATTGGAAAGGGCAACCCACCAAGGTGGGGGCCGTGACTGTGAAAGCAGTGTTGGCAGCCCTAGGCGCGCAGGTGGACACGCCAGAAGCGGTACAAGCTGAGCTAGAGAATTTCGATGACCGGGCTTGGCGGCAACCAATCTGTCCTTCCACGGTGGTGCGGGCGGGCGCTGAAGTTTGGACACCAGTGACGCTGCCGCAAGGTACCAGCGCTGAATTGTGGATTGAATTGGATGGCGATCCTTTACTGGGGGGGGAATCCAAGCGCATCAAATTAGCGGAGCTAACCGCCCATCAAGGGGATCACCGCAAAGTAGCGGGACAGGATTTGATCCGCCAGCATGTGCAGTTGCCTAGCGATTTGCCGTTAGGTTGGCACCGTTTATGGGTGCAAATCCAGGGCGGTGGTTCCGCTCAAGGGGTGTTAGTGGTTTGCCCAGAGCGTTTAGAACTACCGGCAGTGTTACAGGAACGTCCGGTTTGGGGTCCGATGGTGCAGCTTTATTCGGTCCGTTCGCGGGGTTCATGGGGCACCGGTGATTTCGAGGACCTAGCAGATCTGGGCTATTTGATGGCACAGAAGAACCAGGCCGATTTTGTTTTGATCAATCCCATTCACGCGGCGGAGCCAATAGCGCCGTTCACACAATCGCCTTACCGGCCCGCTACCCGGGACTTCACTAATCCGTTCTATATCCGGCCTGAGTCAGTGCCGGAGTATGGTTCGGCGGAACCTGAAGTCCGGGCCCAGGTGGATGCTTTAGCAGCGAAAGCCCAAGCCGCTAATTCTGATCCAGTTTTACTGGACCGCGATATCTCCTGGTCATTGAAACGGGAGGCGCTAGAGAAGATCTACCAGGTACCACGCACTGCTGCCCGGCAATCCGATTTAGACCAATTCCGGGCAGAACGTCAACCTGCTATCGGTGATTTTGCGCTTTGGAGTGCTTTGAAAGAGCAGGGTTTGGCTGGGTCTGTTGCCTATGGCAGCCCGGAAGCGGCCCAGTTTGCGGCCCGCCAAGCGGAGCGGGTGGAGTTCCATATCTGGTTGCAGTGGATTGCGGACCAGCAGTTAGCAGCAGCTCAAGCTCGTTGCCAAGCTGGCGGTATGGTGCTGGGAATAGTTAAGGATTTAGCGGTGGGAGTGCATCCTGACGGGGCTGACGCTTGGTCGCGGCAAGATATTTTGGCTACCCAAATTGAGGTGGGAGCTCCACCCGACTACTTCAACCAAGTGGGGCAAACTTGGGAGGAGCCACCGTGGCGGCCAGACGCTTTAGCTGCCACGGGCTACGCTGCTTACCGCGCTATGCTGCGGGCCCAATTGGCGCATGCGGGGGCTTTGCGTATTGACCACATTTTGGGGTTGACTCGTTTGTGGTGGATCCCCAAAGGCCTAGGTCCGGGGCAAGGCACTTACGTGGCGTATGACCGTGAAGCGATGGTTTCCATTCTGATTCTGGAAGCCACTCGCCTCGGGGCTGTGGTGGTGGGAGAAGACTTGGGCGTAGTTCCGCCCGGACTGCGCGAATATTTGGGCGGGCGGGGCCTGTTGGGTAACTCGATCGCCTGGTTTGAGAAGGCGCCAGACGGCCAGCATCTGTTAGACCCCGAGTCTTACCGTTACCTGGCTTTGACGGCCATCACCACCCATGATCTTCCGCCAACCTCGGCTTACTTGGCAGGTGAACACGTGGCGGAGCGAGACCGCCTCGGCATGTTGGATACGCCCTTGGCGCAGGCCCAGGAGCAAGCAGCCGCCGAACGGGCTTTGATGGTGGACCTCCTGGTAAGCCGGGGTTTACTGGGAGCAGCTCAACGGGATAACGAGACGGAAATCGTGAAAGCCATGCACCGCCTGCTGCGCGCTACGCCATCGGTCATGTTGGGAGTATCTTTAGCGGATTTGGTGGGGGAGCGCCGTACCCAAAACCTGCCGGGCACGGACCGCGAATACCCCAACTGGTCGGTGCCGCTAGCTGATGCTTCCGGCCAAGTGGTGTTTATCGAAGACATGGAACGCCAGCCATTGTTCCAAGAGATCACCCAAGTAATGAACGCCAACTAGCGTACTAAGCGTCAAAATTTAAGACCCTAATGGGGATAGTGGTCTAGTAGTGGGTTAGGAGCGTAGGTGTTTAATCACGCTTTGTGCCCCGTGTTGACTTGGGTCAGCAACGCGCTGACCAGAGGAAACGCGGAAGGCAAGCACGGCTTAGGTCTAGGCCTAGGACCAGTTTGGCCACTGCAAAGCAGGATTCAAGCAGGGTACTTACAGGTAAAGCGGGCAGTCTCCGATGTCGCCCGGTAGCGCCATTAGCCGGGAATTAGTTCTCGGCCCAAAACGGACAAGGCCCGGCGTTCGGCTGGGTTGAGGGGCCGGTGCCCGCCAGCTTGAAGTGCTTGGTGCAAGTTCTGCTCCGTTTGACAAGTGTTTGGCATGGTTGAAAGCGCCTCCAGAATGATCTCGAGGCGGTCCAGTAGATGGAGTGCTGCGTCTGATCGCATTCCCTTAGCTCCTTTCGTTACACCAATAGGTAGAGGCACCCCGGAGCGGAAAATTTTGACTCGAGTGTCAAGGTTTCCGAACCCAAGTTGGTCTATATTGACGGGCCGAAGCTAAAAGGTTCTACTGTTAAGACTCTTTTTCCCAAGATGTGGGAGTTTGTGAGGGAATGCTCTGGGAGTCC
>JAISMT010000159.1 GCA_031276585.1 Bifidobacteriaceae bacterium | reverse complement strand
CCATGGCCATCCTCGGCTACCGCACCCCCACCGAAGCATTCCAAACCGAACTCCAACAGCTAAAATCAACACCACCAGCCCTCAACCACGAGTGTTGCACTTCAAACTAGAAGATGGCGCCTGGCCTTTCACGATCAGGTCGGCTTTACAGATGGCATAGGACTGGGGGTTGATTTCTTGACCCACTAGCCTCAGCCGAGCGGTCGGGTTTAGCGAGCGAATATGGTCCTCGGCGATAGATAGCATCCCCCCGGTTCCAGCTGCCGGGTCGTAGATCGACCGGACGATGTTGAGTTCGGTCAGCGCTGCGTCATCAGGCGTCAGAACCAGGTCAGCCATCAACTCAATCACGTCACGCGGGGTGAAGTGCTCACCAGCGGTCTCGTTGGAAGCCTCGGCGAACTTACGGATCAGCTCCTCGAAAATATGCCCCATCTGCTCGTTGGTAACGGTTTTAGGCGAGAGGTCAACGCCAGTAAACCGTTTCGTAACCAGCAAAAGCAGATCGGCTGCTTCTAGCTCTGCAATGCGTTCTTCCATCTTGTAGTGGGTGAAGATGTCCCTGACGTCGGCTGAGAAAGCGTTGATGTAAGTCCTGAGGTTTTCGGCCAAGTTGTCAGGATCACCGAGCAGCTTGTCCATGTCGAACCGCGAGGCATTCCAGAATGACAGCGTGTGTCCGGCCTTGGTCCGCAGCAAACCCCGGCTGACCGCCAGACCTTGGGACCGGTTTTCCTTTACTACCTCCAGTACCTCTTCCTTGGTAGGGGACAGCACGCAGTCCAAACGCCGCAGCACAGTGAACGGAAGGATGATGTCGCCGTACTGGTGGGCCTTGAAACTGCCGCGCAGCAAATCGGCCACAGACCAGATGAAGTTGGGGTGGTTCAGGCTCACTCGGTGTCCTCGCTCGTAGTTAGGTGTCGCAACGCACCGCCTGTCTCTAACAGTCTTGAGAAGCCAAGAAAACTTGCCTTCGATAAGCCCAACGATGACTCAAGCGGTGCCGCCACTGCAATTGTTCCTCAAAGGTCTGACACTTTAGGGGAGCCGTACCGCGCTCGGTCAAAGCCGCTGCTACTAGTTCCAGGGTGACATTGCTTGATCGCAGGTGCAGGGACCCCGGGAACCCACCCCACAAAACCTTCTCACTCCGCTCGAATCTTTTGCGAGGACCCCGGGAACCCACCCCACAAAACCTTCTCACTCCGCTCGAATCTTTTGCGAGGACCCCGGGAGGCGGGTAAAACTTGGTTCGAGCGTCACGGTTTAGCTACCCCAAATTCAGGCGCAACCGGTAGCGCCAGCCGTGGTCTGCCAACCACTAGCAGATCTCGGATTCGAACGGTTTCTCATGCTGGATCTCCGTCACCGCCGCCTTTCTTGATGCCTTTCTCCAACGCCAACAACTCGCTGATGTCGGCGGCCTCAACCTCCCACGCCTTGTCATATTCGCGTTGCCGCCTAGCCTGCGCGAAGCCCGGCCATTCTCGCTCGACCAGCGCCTCAATGGCTTCATGCGACATCCGTCCCGAGCCGCGCAGCAAAGCGAGGTCGTTGGCCGCCAACAGCCGGTCTGTAACGGCCACCCACTGTTCCATCGTTGTGACCGTCCGGCGGCGGGCCTGGCCTTCGGCGAACGCCAGGAACTGTTCCACCAACAGATTAAGGTCGGCAACCTCGTCTTCGTGTAGGTAGTTCTTGGCGATCGTAGCATCGGCTTTCGCCGGTCGATCGCCGCGCCAAGTCGTCAAACCGAAGCTCAACGAGGCAGGATCAATCCGCTCCCCGACCAACTCCGCCGCCGTCTTACCCGTCACCGCATACAGCAGCTTGTTCTGGATCGTGGCGAAAAACTCCCGTGCCGTCCGCGAAGCCTTGTCGTAATCGACGCTGGTCTGGACAAACAGATCGCGCACCTTCTGATAGAACCGCTTCTCCGACGCCCGAATCTCACGGATGCGCTGGGCCACCTCGTCGAAGTAGTCCGGCTCCGCCCCCGGATTCTTCAGGCGCTCATCGTCCAGCACAAAGCCTTTGGTCAGGTACTCCTTCAGTACCGTCGTGGCCCACTGGCGAAACAACATAGCCTGCGGCGTGGTGACTCGGTAACCCACCGCCAGGATCATGTCCAGGTTGTACAACGTGATCTCCCGACGCACTTGACGTGACCCTTCCTGGCGAACTATTAACTCTGAGTTAAGAGTTGCCTCAGTAACTTCGCCGTCAGCCAGCACACGGGAGATTATCTGTTTGATGTTAGGCACTGACGTGGCATACAAATCGGAAATCCCGCGCTGTGACAGCCACACGGTTCCGCCCCCAGTGCGCAACTGCGCCTGCACCTTACCGTCGCGCTGGTAGACGATCAGTTCGCCATTCTCATCAGTCATGGCACCATCCTCTCAGCCACCTCTGACAAGCTAAAAACACCAAGCTGACCCGCCTGGGAGCTTGACATGGATAAATAGGGCGCGAAGGTGCGCGCATCGCCGGGGTGCGGCGAGTTCCTCGTGTGTTCATAGACCCACCCCACAAAACCTTCTCACTCCGCTCGAATCTTTTGCGAGGACCCCGGGAGGCGGGTAAAACTTGGTTTGAGTGTCACGGTTTCGCTACCCCAAATTTAGGTACAACCGGTAGCCTGGTGCCCCATGAGTGAACGCCTAGCCTACGCTGCAGGTTTGTCTTGGATCACCGAGCAGGGACAAATCTTGGACGCCTGGTTCCCGCAGCCTGTTTTAGGAAAAGCGCCCGCTCAGGATGCGATTTGGCCGGGCGAAGAGGAACTAGCTGATTTGGCTCTACCCGACCCGGCCCGCCAAGCGTTACGGATAATCGCGCTGGTAGAAACGGATCTTGACGTGCCTCCTACCAGCGCCGATGACGCCTACTTGCGTCTTCATCTGCTTTCCCACCGGTTGGTGCAGCCCGGAGAGATCAACTTAGAAGGAATCTTTGGGGTGCTAAACAACGTGGTTTGGACCAGTGCCGGGCCGTGCGCAGTGGAAGGGTTTGAAACCACCCAGGCCCGTTTGGAAGCGGCCGGGCGCGGACCGGTCCGGGTCTACGGGGTAGACAAGTTCCCGGCCATGACTGACTATGTGGTACCGGCCGGTGTACGTATTGCTGATGCCAGCCGGGTACGCCTGGGAGCCTACTTGGCACCAGGAACCACCGTAATGCACGAAGGCTTTATCAACTACAACGCCGGCACTTTAGGTACCTCTATGGTGGAGGGACGCATCTCTCAGGGGGTGGTGGTAGAAGCTGGTGCCGACATTGGGGGCGGGGCTTCCATTATGGGAACCCTCTCCGGCGGTGGTACTGAACGGATCCGGATCGGTGCCCGCTCCTTGCTGGGAGCCAACAGTGGTGTGGGCATCTCTTTGGGGCCGGATTGCGTGGTGGAAGCCGGTCTTTACGTCACGGCCGGAACCAAAGTGACCTTAGTAGACCAGGGTACGGTAGTGAAAGCCCGCGAACTTTCTGGCCGGCCAGGGTTGCTGTACCGGCGTAATTCGTTGAGCGGCGCCGTCGAAGCAGTTTCCCGGAACCAGGGCGGGATCGAGTTGAACGCTACCCTGCACGCTAACTGATGCGCCGCTGGTTGGGGGTACTAGCGGTACTAGTGGCAGCCGGACTGCTGATTGGAGCGGCAGCGTTCGGTATCAGCTACCTATCAAGGGGCGGCGCCCCCCACACTACGTCCATCCAAGAACGTTGCCTGGCTACCACGGACGCCGGCACCGCCACCTTGGACCCCGAACAATCCGCTAACGCGGCGTTGATTGCGGCTGTGGGACAAGCCCAAGACATGAGCCCACGCGCCGTGACCATCGCATTAGCTACCGCTATGCAAGAATCTAAAATCCGTAACCTGAACTACGGTGACCGCGATTCGTTGGGGTTATTTCAACAGCGGCCCTCCCAAGACTGGGGTACCCCCGAGCAAATCATGGACCCGCTGTATTCCGCGGGCCGGTTCTACAGTGCGTTGGCCCAAGTACCAAACTTTGAGGACCTGCCCATTACTGAGGCCGCCCAGCTGGTACAACGTTCAGCTTATCCCGATGCCTACGCCCAACATGAGTCCGCTGCTCGTTCCTTTGCTTCCGCCTTGACCGGGCATTCTCCGGCCGCTCTAAACTGCGTTTTCACTCCGGCCACGGAACGTGAAAGCGTAGAAAAGTTTGGGGCCGTGTTTAGAGCCGAGTGGGCGGCTGCCGCTGATACTGCCCTCACGGAACCTGCGGCCCAACCCACCCCGGCGCAAGGCGGACTGGTGGTGTTGCAAGCGCAAACCCCAGAGCGGGCTTGGGCCTACGCCCAGTGGAGCGTAGCCAAAGCCAAAGAACTGGGGGTCCAATCAGTCACTGTGGCCGGGCAAATCTGGGACCGTTCAGCTGGTACCTGGAACACAGCTCCCTCTTCCGCCGAGCCCACTGCCCCAACCAGTACCCAGATAGTGCTGGCTTGAAAATAGTGGAAACTTAGGTTTTGGTACTTCCTTGGTTTGAAGGCGATACCAGGGAAGCGCTAGCCGTAGCCACCACCACTAAGGTCATACCCACGACAGTAGACCAGGTAAGCGATTGCCCCAGGATCAAAAAACCCAGAACAGATGCGATCACGGGAGCCATCGCCATCATCACCGAGAAAATCTCCCCCGGTATGCGTTTAAGTGACAACATTTCCAGACCATTCGGTATGACGTTGGCGATCATCGCTATACCAGCCCCCGCTAACACCAGTTTCGGTTCCAGCAATGCCCCACCTGCAATCAGAGCTCCGCGAGGCACCGTGACTAAAGCCGAAATGGCAGTGGCGATAGCCAAGGCTTCAACCGACTTAAACATGGAACCGGCCCAACGCGAACAGACTATATAACTAGCCCAACACACTCCGTCCAAAAGAGCCACAAACACCCCCAACACCGCGTTAGGCCCCATGACAGCTAAACCCTGCATTAACACCACGCCACTGAACGCCAACACCGCCCAAATCAGAGCAGACCAACGCCGGGCAAACACCAGATAAAGTCCCAGTGGCCCCAGCAGCTCCAAAGTGACTGCCGGGCCCACGGGAATCAAGTTGACCGCCTCATAGTGCAGCGAGTTCAAACAGGCCAAAGTTATACCCAACAGCCCCACCGACGTCCACGCAGCAGCGCTTCTCCCCCTCAACCTTGGGCGCGTGACTCCCAATAACACTGCGGCCGCAAAAAACGAACGTAACGCCACCAGACCGGCGGGCTCAATCTGATCAAATAGCCTGACCGAAATCACCCCACCGCCTTGCACTGAAACCAAAGCCACCAACACCATGACAAACGGCAACCGGTCCGGCCAGCGGCTCAGCATTCTAGAAGGCACCTCAGGAAACCTTCTCTCCCTGGTCGAATATTTTGCGGGCACCCCGAATAAGAAAAAGTCGGCTTAAGTGTCAAAGTTCAGATTCCTAGCGGTTTAGGGCGCGCCGACGAGTCACCGGCCATGGCATTCAACTCCAAAAACCGTCAAACCACCGGCGCTATCCGGCCTACTAAATCGGTGGCCTCTTCTAGCGCATAGCCCACACGGACGGCATCGGCCTCCCGGAACGGCCGCGCTATGATCTGGACGCCCAACGGCAAACCAGTAGCAGAAAAACCAGAGGGAACGGCCAATGCTGGTAGCCCTGTCAAGTTGGCCGCACCACAGAGCCTGCTCTGGGAAGCCGTCACCCCTTCTTTGAAACCGTCCGGCCAAGTTACCCACTGTTGATCCCGAGCGGCAGCCGGGATCGGTACGGTAGGCGCCAACAGCACATCGATTGGTTCAAACATTTCGCGGAAACCAGCTTGCAGCAAGCCACGTAACCGCAGGGCTTGGATATAGTCCAGGGCCAGGATAGTCTCCGAAATCTCATTGAAAGTGCGTACCTCATCCGTGAACAATTCTGGAGTTTGGCGCATAGTGTCACGGTGGTAGGCACCCGCTTCGGGGATCAAAATCCCCCATTCCAAAGCCTCAATCAAATCAGCGTAAGGAACTTCAACTTCGATCAAAACTGCCCCTAAGGACTCCAATAAGGCCGCAGTTTGACGCCAAGCGGTCTCTACTTCCGGATCCACATGTGTGGTGTAGAAATTGGTTGGTATACCAATCTTGGTTCCAGCCACACCGTCTTTCATAGTGGAAACCAGCTCCGGTGGGGGGACGTTGGCAGACGCCGGATCACGGCGGTCGTAACCAGACATAACCTCCATCACCAAAGCCGCCTCTGTCACGTTCCGGGCCAGTGGTCCCACATGGTCAAGGGACCAAGATAACGATGCCACCCCTACGCGGGAAGCCCGTCCGTAAGTCGGTTTGAGGCCCACCGTACCGCAGATGGCGGACGGGATCCGGATGGAACCCCCGGTGTCAGAACCCAATGCCACAGGCACTACACCGGCTGCAACCGCTGCCCCGGAACCCCCGGAGGACCCCCCAGGGTTACGGCTCGGATCCCAGGGGTTACCGGTGGTGGGAGTGGTGGCGCCGTACGCGAACTCATGCGTGTGAGTTTTACCGATCAGAACCATGCCTGCTTCCGCAAGCTTTGCTACCGCTACCGAATCTTGCTGCGGAACATAGTCGGCCCGCTGGGCGGAAGAAGAAGTGGTCCGGATTCCAGCCGTGTCATAAAGGTCCTTAACCCCCAGAGGAATACCATGCAGTGGGCCCTTGTACTGACCGGATCCGATTTCAGCTTCTGCTTTACGGGCTTGCGCTAAAGCCACATCGGCAGTAACCGTAGCGAACGCCGTGATTACAGGTTCAACTGCCTCCAAGCGAGCCAAAGATGATTCAGCTAGCTCCACTGGACTGATTTCACGTGCCTTGATTTTTGGAACTATTTCAGTAAACGGAAGTTCGTACAATTCCATGATGTAGTAATCCTTTCTGGGGTTATTCCCAAGAAGCGTTAAAAGCGGTAGCCGGGATGGCTTCGCCCAAACCAGGGACATTGGCGGACCGCACCAACGCCAAGTTGGTTAGATAGGTGTCAGCGTGACTTTGGATGCGTTCAGCTGGGACATCTAAACCGGCGTAGGCAAATAAAATCGGCAGGTCTTTGGCTGCTATGGGAATAGATGGTTCAACAGTCATAATTAATTCCTTTCGGGTTGAATTTGTGATAACTGAGCTAAAAGGGCCTCATTTGCGAAAACTCTGTAAGTGATTCATAAACATGAGCAACAGTCAAGATGCTGAGTTCTTCCAACGGCGGCGCCATGATCTGCAAACCCACGGGTAGACCGTCCGCACCAACGCCTGTAGGTACCGTGATAGCTGGCATACCGGTGACATTGGCCGGAACGGTAAGCGCATTGAGCGCATCTAGTATCGGCACCACCGCATCCCCCAGCGGTGCAGTGGTAGCTCCCGCCTCCGGCGTCGTAGTAGCAATAGTGGGCGTAACCAGCACTTTCACCTGTTTAAAAACCTGCCACATGCCCACGTTTACTGCCGAACGGGCCCGTTGCGCCGCGATGTAGTCAGTGGCGCTGTAACCCTGCCCGGCTTGTTGGGCCGCCCGGACATCCGGACCCAACAACGCCTGCTGGGCGGGCGGCATCGAGCCGTGGTAGGAAGCGGCCTCACTGGAAGCGACTACATTCACAATGTCCGGACACAGCTCCACCTGGGGAAATCTGACGGGCACTATCTGGGCTCCAGCTGCCTCCAAC
>JAISMT010000144.1 GCA_031276585.1 Bifidobacteriaceae bacterium | reverse complement strand
CCAGCGCTTTGTTGTCCTGCGTAAATTCACGTTCGCCCTGGTAGACCTGAATCAGCACTGAAGGCTGGTTGTCGTCTGCCGTGGAGAATATTTCGCTGCGCTTGGTGGGGATGGCCGTGTTCCGGTCGATCAAACGGACCATGCGCCCGTGTTTAGTTTCAATGCCTAAAGACAGCGGGGTGACGTCAATCAGCAGCACATCTTTACGCTCACCGGCTATTACCCCCGCTTGCAGAGCCGCACCGACGGCTACCACCTCGTCCGGGTTGACCCCTTTGTTGGGGTCTTTGCCGCCGGTTAAGGTTTTCACCACTTGGGCCACGGCCGGCATGCGGGTGGAACCACCTACCAGGATTACGTGGTCGATTTCAGAGACCTTGATGCCCGCATCGGCAATTACGGACTCGAAGGGTTTCCGGGTCCTATCCAGCAGGTCTTTGGTCATGGACTCGAATTGGGCCCGGGTCAGCTTGGTGTCCAAGTGGATAGGGCCGTTCTCATTCATGGACAGGTATTGCAGTGAGATGGTGGTAGAAGTGGCGGTAGACAGTTCTTTCTTGGCTTGTTCCGCAGCTTCTTTGAGGCGCTGCAACGCTACCTTGTCTTTGGCTAGATCTACCCCGTTACCTTTTTTGACCTCAGCTACCAAGAAGTCCACGATCCGTGCGTCCCAGTCATCGCCGCCCAGCTTGTTGTCACCACTAGTGGCTTTGACTTGGATGGTGGAAAAGCCATCGTCTTCTTTGCCCACTTCCAGCAAAGACACATCGAAAGTGCCGCCACCTAGGTCAAAGACCAGGATTAGTTCGTCGCTGGTGGATTTGTCCAGACCGTAGGCGAGCGCGGCAGCAGTCGGCTCGTTGATGATGCGTTGAACTTTGAGGCCCGCTATTTCACCGGCTTCTTTGGTGGCTTGGCGTTGGGCGTCATTGAAGTAGGCCGGAACTGTGATGACGGCGTCGGTGACAGTTTCACCGAGGTAGGCTTCCGCGTCGGCCTTGAGTTTGCTTAGAACACGGGCCGAGATTTCTTGGGCGGTGTACTTCTTGTCATCGATTTTCACACTCCAATCGGTACCCACATGCCGTTTCACCGAGGAGATGGTGCGGTCCACGTTGGTGACGGCTTGGCGTTTAGCTACTTCACCAACTAGAACCTCTCCGGCTTTTGAGAAGGCCACTACCGAGGGCGTAGTCCGCTGCCCTTCAGCGTTTGCGATTACGGTGGGTTCCCCACCCTCCAGTGTGGCCACTACCGAGTTGGTGGTACCTAAGTCAATTCCGACTGCTCGTCCCATGAAAGTTGCTTCCCTTCTGATTTCCTTGAGTCAACCGGACTCAAGTTTGCACTGCCCGAGGCTTGGAGTCAAGTCAAGTTGAGTCTAGGTCAGTCAACTTTTGGGTTGATGGGACCAGGAAAAAGGTTAGTTACGGCCTCAACCCGGCTACAACTGGTCCGCCACCTGTAGTGGGTTTCCTACCCAAAGTAGCGAGGCAACGTAGCCCGGGAAGTTTCTCGCAGTTCCGCCAAAGACAAACTAAACGCACCGGTCTCCCAAGCCACACTCAAAGCCGCAGTGCCCTCAGCCACCCCAGTGCCCCCAGCGGCTGCAGACTCGACAGCAGCGGTAGCGGACGTTACTCCACCGCTAGTCCCTAAACGTACTAACGGCACACCGTGTTTAGCCGCCAAGACTTCCAGTTCTGCCTCCCGGGTGGAGGCTACCGCGACGATGGCGCGGGCTTGGCTTTCCGAAAACAACGCTTCAAACGGCGTCACCTGATCTCGAAGCAGCACCGGATCTAACGTCACCGCCGCTCCCACGCCATAACGTAAACAGGCCTCCACTAGGGCTATAGCCAACCCGCCATCGGACAAATCATGGGCCGCCCGGGTCAAACCAGACTGCGCCGCGGCCACCAAAACCTGCGCCAAGGCCCGCTCGGCCGCCAAGTCCACCTGCGGCGGCAAACCCCCCAAATGCCCATGGACCACATCAGCCCAAGCCGAACCACCCAACTCAGCCCGGGTAGAACCCATCAGGTAGATACTCAAACCCTCTTCCCGCCAACCTGAAGCCACCACCTGATCCACCGAGTCCAGTACTCCCAACACTCCTACTCCTGGGGTGGGGTGGATCGCGGAATCAATCCGGCCGGGCTCTCCCGTCTCGTTATACAACGAGACGTTTCCGCCGGTCACCGGCACTTCCAGTTCTAGACAAGCATCAGCCAGACCTTCCATCGCTGTAACTAGCTGCCACATGGAATCCGGGGATTCTGGTGAACCGAAGTTCAAACAATCGCTGACCGCTACCGGTACCGCCCCCACCGTAGCCACATTCCGGTAGGCCTCAGCTAAAGCCTGTTGGGCACCAGCCCGGGGGTCCAGCTTGGTGTAACGCCCGTTACCGTCCGTCGCTAAAGCCACCCCCAAACCAGTGGATTCATCTACCCGTACTACCCCGGCGTCATCGGGCATGGCCATAGCGGTATTGCCCTGCACAAAACGGTCATATTGGCCCGTAATCCACTCCCTAGAGCAGAGGTTAGGAGAAGCCACCAAAGCCACCACGGCAACCGCCAATTCAGTGGGAGTTGCCGGGTGTTCTAGCGCGTCCGGGGTGTTAGCCTGTAGAGCGTCCTGCCAGGTGGGGCGAGCGTAAGGGCGGTTGTACATGGGGGCGTCATGCGCCACCGTCTTAGGGTCTACGTCTACCACGCGGGCTCCGCGATAATCGATTTGCAGACGGTCCCCCTTGGTTACTACCCCTACCGGCGCATATTCCACATCCCATTTGCGGGCAATCGCCTCAAAGGCCGCATAGTTGGCTGGCGTGACCACCGCCATCATGCGTTCCTGAGACTCTGACATGAGGATTTCTTCTGGCGTCAAAGTGGGGTCCCGCAGCAGCACCCGGTCCAGGTCAACCCGCATACCGCCATCGCCGGCCGCCGCCAGTTCGGAAGTAGCGCAACTCAAACCCGCCGCCCCAAAATCAGAGATACCTTCTACTA
>JAISMT010000098.1 GCA_031276585.1 Bifidobacteriaceae bacterium | reverse complement strand
AAGTTCAATTCTTCTAGGCAGTCCAAACGTGCTGCCACACTTTCTAAACGGGCTAAAACTTGGGGCAGATGCTCAGTAACCAGAAGCTCATCTCCGGCGGCGTTCAAAATGATGATTGCTTCCATGCCGTAGCGGGCGGAACGCCATTTGTTTTCTTGCACAAACCAGGTAGGCATGGAAGGCAGTTCTTGGCCAGCATCCAACTGGCTGGAGAACTCCTCCACCAAGCATTGCACTAAAGCTGAGACCGCTGCCACCTCGGACAACGTGGGTAGGGCATCACAGACCCGGGCTTCTACAGTGCCAAAATGGGGGGCGGTGCGCACATCCCAACGGATCTCGTTGAACACGTCAATCACACCGGTGTGGATCATGTCTGCCACGTAGTGTTCTAGTTCTTCCCAATGGTTGAACTGGAAGGGCAAACCAGCGGTAGGTAGTTGTTGAAACATCAATGCCCGGTTGGAGGCGTATCCGGTGTCCGCGCCGCCCCAAAAAGGAGACGATGCCGATAGGGCCTGCAAGTGCGGCAAGTAGCACAACAAGGCACGCACGATGGGGAGTGCTTTAGCTTGGTCTTCTACCCCCACGTGGGTGTGCACTCCGTAGATTAACATTTGCCGCCCCCACCATTGGGTACGGTCAATCAACCGATGGTAACGCTCTTTGTCGGTTACTTTTTGGTGGTCCCAGCGGGCAAACGGATGGGTACCGGCCGCCATCAAATCCACGCGCAGCGGGTCGGCTACCTGCCGGATCAAATCCAACCGTTGTTCAATATCCGCTATTGCTTCCCGGATGGTTTGGAACGGCCGTGAGACTATTTCCACCGTATTGAGCAGCAGTTCTTGCACAATTCCGGGATAACCCCGCCCGTCTTCTAATTGCACCGCATCCAAGATGGTTTGCGCTACTTGCCGTAAATCTCCCGAATCGCGGTCTACCAGCGCAATCTCCCATTCAATGCCCACCGTGGACCGGGGCGAGGTGGCAAAAGGGATCTTCATGTTGCTCCTAGCAGGCCCCACAGAATCTTCTCCCGTTGGTCGAATACTTTGCGGGGAACCTCGCGAGGTAAGAAAAAGTCGGCTCAAGTGTCAAAGTTTCCGGCTCCTAGTGGTCTTGAGGTGAGTCCAACGGTTGGGCGATTATCACCGATTGTGCCGCACCCAACCGGGTCAAGATCACCAACGCGCTGGCGGAGCCCCGCAAGCCGAGGCGTTTGACCAGTTCAACTGGTTGCACCGCTGTGCCGCGTTTCTTTACAACCAAAGTTCCTACATCCCGTTGCCGCAGGTAGGAGCGTAAACGTTTCAATTCAAACGGGAAGTGGTCCAGGACGCGGTAGCCCGTCAGGAAAGGGCTGCCCGGCAGCTCGGTATCTGACGTGATGTAAGCGATCCGGGGGTGGACTAACGCGGCGTCTGGCAGGCCACCGGCGGCAGCTGCTTGCTCTAGCAATGAGGCCCGGATCACAGCCCCGTCCGGTTCGTAAAGGAACCCGGCTAAGGTGCCGGTGGGTAGAGCAGCCAAATCTTGGTGCGCTAAATAGTGGGCACGCCCAGAACGGATTGTCAAAGCGCTGCGAACTGGTTCCCCCGGAGAACGTAACGGTCCAAACCAAAGCCCTACTTCTACCACGTCCCCGTCCACGGAAACCCATTGGGCTTCAGCGTCTGCCGGAACGGCACTGTGGGGCAGTCCGGGAGCGGCTTTGATGCCTAGCGGATGGGTGTGGCGCAGTTCCAAGATGCGGTCCAAGGGTGGGGCATAGGCAGCGGGGTCAAAAGTGCGTCTACCGCCAGTGGTACGGCGGGCCGGGTCAGCGTAGACGGCATCGGCATCCGAAAGGTTAGCTTGTAGGGAATCTGCTTGAATCACTTGGGCTTCGGGGAAAGCCGCTAAATTGGCGCGGGCTACGGTGGCAGTCAAGGGGTCTTGTTCGTAGACGGTAACCCGGAGCCCTAAAGCCGCCATCGCCAACGCGTCTGCGCCTATACCCCCGGTCAGGTCTACCACCCGAGTAAGGCCAGCTTTTTGGAAACGGGCCGCGTGGTGGACCGCGACCTCTAAACGGGTGGCTTGTTGCAGACCGGGGTCGGTGTAGATCAACTGATCGGCAAACGGTCCCAGCTTGGCGCTGGCTTTAGCGCGGAGCCGGGACTGGGTTAACGCGGCTGCGGTTAGTTTGGGGTCCACGCCGCGTTGGCGCAGGCCTTGCGCTAGTTTGAGAGCCAGCTGGGAATCATAGGGGGGGAGACGTTCCATCAAATGACGGCCCGCGTCAGAGGTCAACAACGCAACGTCCTGGAGGTCCACAGGCAAACCCTACGCTGCTTTGGTGGCCGATGCCGTGCATTAGGCGCTTAATCGGGTGTGGTTTTGGGGCGGGGCGGTTTAAAACGGGGCGACACGCTTAGCACTCGGCTTGACCGAGTGCTAACTCGCGCCGTACAGTGTCTACGGCTGGTCATCCAACCAGCCAGTTCTCTCCTTTCAGATCCCGGCCGCGTGGCACCGCGACGGCACGCAGTGGGGTGAAAAAGGGGAGCTGACCATCTTGTAAGCAACTTCTAGATCGCGAAAG
>JAISMT010000062.1 GCA_031276585.1 Bifidobacteriaceae bacterium | reverse complement strand
GATAGGTTGCAAATGATTGGCTAAATACGCTGCGAACTCCGGATTACCGTAATTCCGACGCAAAACATCCAACAACTCTTGAGGAATATCCTCCCCATACTCATACCCACTAAGCAGATCAATCACTAGGTCCGCATCACCATGAACCAACACATCATCATCAAACTCGATCACCCGCATACCAGGCTCCGAACCAATCAACCGTCTAGCCATAGCTAAACGTCTTTTACAATCAGCCAACCTAGCTTCCAACAACCAAATTCCACTACCACCATAAGTCCACGTCGACAACCGCGAACAAGACAAATACACATAATCCAAATTCGCCTGCATCTTTGACGCCGCCCGAGGCGCAACCGCAATCGCCTCCTGCAACGAAGCAACCAACGCCCCCATCGCATCCACATCAATCCTGACAACCGCCACCACACTCACCCCCTCCCGATTCAAAACGCGATGCAGTCACGTTACACCCAGATTCACAAAGTCTCCTAGAGCCGGTCACACCGGCGGGATCAGACGCCGGCTGGAGCGCGAAACTGAGCGAGCGCTGCACACCGTGAAAGCCGCCGCTGCCAAACCAGCGGCACAGACCGCCACGAATCCCGCCCGGTAAGAAATATGGTCAATCAACACTCCAGCCAGAGTGGAACCAATTGAAACCCCTACCCCCACGGCGGTTGAAACCCACCCCAAACCTTCAGTCAAACGGGCTTCCGATACCAGCGATTGCATCAAAGTGTTCAGGTTCACAAAAGTGGGAGCTATAGCGAATCCGGCCACAAAACCAGCCACAGACAAGAACACCACTTGATTCGCCACCAAGAACGGAAGACAAGCCAGAGCTAAGAACACCACGCCCACCACCCAGCGCCGCACCAAAGAAACCACCCAAGCTCGGGAACCATACCCCAAACCGCCAATAGCGGAACCTAAAGAAACCACGCCCAACACCAGCCCGGCTAACGATTTTTGATCCCAAGATTCGGTAGCCGCCACCACCGTCACATCCATAGCCCCAAACAACGTTCCCACCAGCAGGGTCACCGTCGCCACCAAAGCCACGCCGGGAGCCAACAGTAACCACTGTTTACGGCGGGGAAGCGGTAACCCACGGGGCGGTTCTTCGCCAGCCACCAGCACGGCATCGGCCAACTTTGGGGGGACCACTTTTCGCTTTACTGGCGGCTCGGTGGCCCGCAGCGAGTAAAACCAAAGCGAACCAACCACATTCAACAAAATGGGGGGCACCAAACCGGCAGCGGGCGCCACGCTAGTGGCCAGCGCGGTGGCAGTCACCGGGCCAATCACAAAAGTCATCTCATCTAAGGTGGATTCCAAAGAGAACGCCGTATGCAATCGGGATGTGTCATTCAGCACATAAGCCCAACGGGCACGGACTAGCGCCCCGGGCGCACCGGCAGCAGCCCCGCTGACAGCAGCCGGTAGAAACAAGGTCCACGCCGGTGCTTGCAGGGTCCCCAACACCACCAATACCGCCAAAACAGCCGAAGAAACCACAGCTCCAGGCAACATCACCCGGCGTTGGCCAAAGCGATCCACCAAGTTGGACATAGCAGCCGCACCCAAGGCCCATGCCACCGCATTGGTGGCAGACACCGCACCGGCCAGAGTGTAGGAACCGTATTGCGCGGTAACCATCATCACCACACCAATCCCCATCATGGTGCCCCCGGAGCGCGTTATCAGGCCAGATACACAAAATGCCGCTGCGCCTGGGGTTCTAAAAAGATCACGGTAAGCCTTCAATTCAGGCTCACAACCAACGCGGAACGCTCCAGACTGCACAAACGCATTGGTCCATGCTAACTGGACTGGCAAGGTGCCGGTAAGGGGTCAAAGGAGCTGTGCCTCTTGCCACTCAGTAGCGGTAACGGTGGGTTCCGGCACACCGCGCTGGCCCGCTGCCACACCAATTCGGCGGTGGTCGCTAACGTAGAGCCGTGACTAGCCCCGCCTTTTGTATTGCTGTTATTCCGGGCTCATCACCTTGGTTGTTGTTGACTTCCAGCCAACAGTTGGCCGACGCCGCTCAAGTGTTTCCCAGCACCAGCTCGCCTTTGGTAGGTCCGGTTGGTGACGGCATAAAAGTGGCGCTGCTACCTGAGGGCGTACCAGCACCACTTGGAAGTCAATGGATGCCGGCCCGCCAGGCGTTAGGCGGCTTGGACTACAACCAACAGACGGCTGCGCTCCGGGCAATAGCGGTGGCCAATTGGCGTTCCCGTAACCCTTTCTGTCCCGGATGTGGTGCCCCAGTAGAAATCGACCAGACTGGGACAGGTTGGGTTTGTTCCCAGGAGAACAAACCGGTGTTTCCCCGGACCGATCCGTGCGTTATCACAGCAGTTTTAGACCCGGCTAACCGGCTCCTTTTAAGCCACGCCGCCGCTCATCCGGACGGGCTATACACCCTAGTGGCGGGGTTTGTAGAGGCTGGCGAGTCCTTAGAGGCTGCCGTACGGCGCGAAACTCGGGAAGAAGTAGGGCTTGAGGTTGAATCCATTAGATTTATTTGCTCCCAGCCTTGGCCTTTTCCAGCTTCACTGATGGCTGCTTTTTGCGCTCGAGCCCGGAATACCGCCATCACGGTGGACGGCATAGAGATCACCACTGCCCGTTGGTTCACCGCTTCTGAGCTGAAAACCGAGTTAAATGCGGGGACGGTGCTGTTACCTCCGGCTTATTCAGTAGCCCGCCAAACCATCGAATCTTGGCTTTCCGGCCAGTTACAGTAGCAACCACCGCACAATTGGTTTAGGCGCGATGCGGGAGTTGAGGCGGCGTGTGCCCGGCAGCTTCCAGGTCGCGGCGCAGGTCCCGCGGCAGGGCAAAAGCCAAAGCCTCCGAGTCTGCTGTCACCGGCTCCACGTCATCGAACCCTAAGACCGCCAAACGTTCCAGCACTTGAGCTACCAGCACTTCCGGCACTGAGGCGCCAGAAGTCACACCCACGGTAGCGGCATCGGCCAACCAAACCGGATCAATCTCCTCCGCCTGGTCCACCCGGTAAGCAGCGGCAGCACCACTCCGCCGGGCTACCTCCACCAAACGCACCGAATTGGAAGAATTAGCCGAACCCACCACTATCACCACGTCAGACCGGTCAGCTATCCGTTTAACCACTCCTTGGCGGTTCTGCGTGGCGTAACAAATATCTTCCGAGGGCGGGTCCACTAAGTCAGCAAAACGTTGCCGCAGCCGCGCCACCGTAGCGCGAGTCTCATCCAAAGACAGCGTGGTTTGGGAAAGCCAAGCCACTTTTTGCGGATCGGGCACTTCTACCCGGTCAGCTTCGAGAGGTGAATCGATCACCTGGATCGCCTCGGGAGCTTCCCCGGCAGTACCTTCCACTTCCTCGTGTCCCTGGTGTCCAATCAACAAAATGCTGAACCCCCGACCCGCGAACTTACCCACCTCTTTATGGACTTTGGTAACCAACGGGCAGGTGGCGT
>JAISMT010000051.1 GCA_031276585.1 Bifidobacteriaceae bacterium | reverse complement strand
GGCGCAACATATCCCGCCCGGTTCGCGGGTGCTGGTGGTGGGCGGTAACGGCTTGACAGAGGCCGTGACGGCTGCTGGTTTCAAGCTGGCCACCGCTGCGGTAGAGCGGCCTGCTGCCGTGATTCAGGGGCTTAGTCCGGCTATGGGTTGGCGGGATTTAGAAGAGGCGGCTTACGCTATCGAATCCGGTTCCGCCTATTTTGCCACCAATCTAGACAAGAGCCTACCCACCGAGTTTGGGTTCGCGCCGGGTAACGGCGCTATGGTGCAGGCCCTGGTTACCACCACCGGAGTACGGCCGATGGCGTCCGGTAAACCTAACGCTTTGATCTTTCATTTGGCAGCCCAACGGGTAGGCGCCCGCCGACCTCTAGTGATTGGTGACCGTTTGGACACTGATCTAGCCGGGGCACGCAACGCCGAATACCCCGGTTTGATGGTTCTAACTGGGGTCTCGAGCGCTGCGGAGGCCTTGTTGGCGCCGCCAGCCGAACGGCCCAGTTTAATAGCGCGTGACCTGCGTTGTTTGAGTCAACCCCACCGTGCTCCCGTGTTGAAGGACGGGCGTTGGACTTGTGGTGAAGCGGTGGCTTGGGTGGACGGGAACCGGTTGGTGGTGGAGGACCCCCTTCAGGGGCGGGCCGGCCCGAGTACGGAAGAGTTGGTATCTGATTTTGCTTTGCGGGCGGCTGCCGCAGCGGCCTGGGAAGCCGCGGATCAGGGCGTCATGCTGGACCGTGAATCCATACCACCCCAGTTCGGATGAACCATCGGCGGCGGGTCGCATGAAACGGTCTGGTGCAAGTGGTAGCATGGCAACCTGAGCGCTGATCCGGCTATAGCTATTTAGGAGCACGGCGTTTCAAATCCAGGAACTAGTTTGGCGGCGTTGTTGAGCGCCCCCAACGGTCCGTTATTTCCACTAGACAAAGGTTCATTTAGTGACAACCACAACCGAAAAGCTGCCCCCACTCGGGTCAATGCGATTGACTGAATTGCAAGCATTGGCGGCCTCCCGGGGGATCAAAGGCACCTCGCGTATGCGCAAAGCTGACCTGATCGCAACCATTGGGTCCACGCCCCCCGCTACCAGCGAAGCGACTGGGGCTACTGCGCCCGCCAGCTCCCGCCCGCGGCGGGCTTCTGGAGGTGGCCAAAATGACCGCGCGGCGCGCTCTGCCCAAGCGGTTGACCTGATTAAGGCCGATTTAGAAGCGGTAGCCGGAGGGCGTGGCGCCCGGCGGGCCACCGCCCCGGTTTCTGCTCCCGGGACCACCGAAACCAAAGAGTCCAATTCCGGACGGCAAAACAGCGGTGAACGTTCCGGTAACACAGACCGGCAAACTTCCGGTTCCGGACGGGACAACGATGAAGATCGGTCGGGCCGGCGGCGGGGCCGCCGGGACCGCTACCGGGACCGTAAAACCCGTCAGCGGCAGGGCGGCGATGTAGCGGGCATGGAAGAGCCCGAACTCAAAGAAGATGATGTTCTAGTACCGGTAGCCGGAATCCTAGACGTGATGGACAACTACGCTTTCGTGCGCACCTCCGGTTACCTACCTGGCCCCAATGACGTGTATGTCTCGCTGGGCCAAGTGCGTAAAGCCGGCTTGCGTGAGGGCGACGCCATCGTAGGTGCGGTCCGGCAACCCCGGGAAGGCGAACACCAATCCCGGCAACAAAAGTACAAAGCTTTAGCCCGTCTGGACACCGTCAACGGCATGCAACCGGAAGAGGCCCGCAACCGCAAAGAATTCGCTAGCCTCACCCCGCTCTACCCCCAGGAACGGTTACGCCTCGAAACCACCGGTGAAAACCTAACCACCCGGGTGATAGATCTAGTCAGCCCCATCGGTAAAGGCCAACGAGGCTTGATTGTTTCACCGCCTAAAGCGGGTAAAACCATGGTGATGCAAGCCATCGCCAACGCGATCACCACCAACAATCCAGAAGTTCACCTCATGGTGGTTCTGGTAGACGAACGCCCTGAAGAGGTCACCGACTTTGAACGTTCCGTCAAAGGTGAAGTCATATCCTCCACCTTTGACCGTCCCGCTACGGACCACACCATTGTGGCGGAACTAGCCATTGAACGGGCCAAACGTCTAGTAGAACTGGGTCACGACGTGGTGATTTTGCTGGACGGCATCACCCGTTTAGGCCGGGCCTATAACCTGGCGGCCCCCGCTTCCGGAAGAATCCTCTCCGGCGGCGTGGATTCCTCAGCTCTCTACCCACCCAAGAAGTTCTTTGGCGCAGCCCGCAACATTGAAGGTGGCGGCTCGCTGACCATCTTGGCTACGGCACTGGTGGAAACCGGCTCCAAGATGGATGAGGTGATCTTCGAAGAATTCAAGGGCACCGGCAACATGGAGCTACGGCTCTCGCGTTCACTGGCAGATAAGCGCATCTTCCAGGCTGTGGACGTAGATTCCTCCGGCACTCGCCGTGAAGAATGGTTGATTGGCGCGGATGAACTCAAAATCAATTGGAAACTCCGCCGAGTGTTGAGCGCACTTGACATTCAACAAGCCATCGAGTTGTTGTTGGAGCGGCTCCGCAAAGCCCCCACCAACACGGAGTTTTTGCTGCAAGTCAACAAGACCACCCCGGATATGGGTTGGTAAACCATTGGGAATAAGCCAGAGCCGGTTGGTGTTCTGGCACAATACCTGAGGCGTTCCGGTTCACGCCCGCCCCATTCGGGGCGGCGACCCGGAGCAAACGGAGGAGAACCATGAAGAAAAATATCCATCCCGAATACGTGGAGACCACAGTCACCTGTACCTGCGGGAGTGCTTTCACTACCCGGTCCACTAAAACGGACGGTGTGATCAACGTGGACGTGTGTTCCGCTTGCCACCCGTTCTATACCGGTAAACAGAAAATTCTGGACACTGGTGGCCGGGTAGCTCGCTTCGAGGCTCGCTACGGAAAGCGGAAGGCCGGAGCCTCCCAGTAAGGACGGAGCCCGCAATGCCGGACCTGACTCCCATTGTGGCGCCCCTGTTAGATGAGCACGCGGCGCTAACCAGCCAGATGGCGGATCCCGCTCTACACGCTTCACCCGGAAGGGCTAAACGGGTAGGGCGGCGTTACGCCGTGGTGGCGCAAATCGTGGCCGCTTATAAAGCGTGGCTGGCAGCACAGGAGGACCTGGCGGCGGCCCAAGAATTGGCCGCCTCTGATACTTCCTTTGCGCAGGAGGTTCCCGCTTTGACGGTGGCGGCCCAAAAGGCGGAAGACCACTTATCGGATCTATTAGCGCCGCGGGACCCAGATGACCCCCGTGATGTGATCATGGAGATCAAAGCTGGTGCCGGAGGGGAAGAATCCGCCCTATTTGCAGGGGATTTGTTCCGCATGTATCAGCGTTACGCGGAACGCCAAGGTTGGGCGGTAGAAATCTTGGACCTAAACCAAACCGAGTTAGGTGGGGTCAAAGATATGTCTTTAGCTATCAAAGCTAAAGGCCATCCCGAGCCGCAAGACGGGGTGTGGGCGCATTTGAAATACGAAGGTGGGGTACACCGCGTCCAACGGGTTCCGGTCACAGAATCTCAGGGCAGAATCCATACCTCGGCGGCCGGAGTATTGGTAATGCCGGAAGACGATGACCCGGCTGAGGTGGAAATAGACCCGAATGAGATCCGGGTAGATGTGTTCCGTTCCTCAGGTCCGGGTGGACAGTCCGTCAACACTACGGACAGTGCGGTACGCATCACCCACCTGCCTACCGGTGTAGTGGTCAGCTGTCAGAATGAGAAATCCCAGCTGCAAAACAAGGAGCAGGCATTACGGATACTGCGGGCTCGGTTACTCGCGTTGCAAGCTCAAGAAGCCGCTGCGGCCCAAGCCGAGGCCCGGCATTCCCAAGTCCGCACCGTAGACCGTTCAGAACGGATCCGGACCTATAACTTCCCGGAGAACCGGATAGCGGACCACCGTACTGGTTTTAAGGCCTACAACTTAGATCAAGTGCTAGACGGTGAGCTAGGTCCCGTGATCGAATCCGCGGTTCAAGCCGCCCGTTCCGGTAATTAGAGAGACCCCACCAAATTTTCTCTTGTTAGACGCCCCACCAAATCTTCTCCCATTGGTCGAATCTTTCTGTGGCGAGACCCCGAGTAGGGAAAAACTTGACTCATACGTCAAAGTATCCGATACCAAGTGGTCTAGTTGTCTAGAGATGGATTCACGGCGTTGCCCGGCAAGGTAGCGTGGGCTAAGTGACTTCTAAAAATCCTGAAGGGCTGTGGGGCGGCCGGTTCACGGCGGGTCCCTCGCCCGAGCTGCAAGCCTTATCCAAATCCACTCAATTTGATTGGCGTCTAGCCCGGCTTGATATTGCGGGTTCTAGGGCCCACGCTAAAGCCTTAGCCGAAGCAGGGCTATTACAAGCCTCTGAACTGCATGACATGTTGGTGGCTCTAGATGAGCTAGAAGAAGAAATTCGGACTGGTGCTTTAGTGCCAGGGGCGTTGGATGAGGATGTGCATTCGGTTCTGGAACGCCGCCTAGTGGAGTTAACCGGCCCCGCTTTGGGGGGCAAACTGCGGGCGGGGCGTTCCCGTAATGACCAAATCGCCACGCTGGTGCGGATGTGGCTCCGCGAAGAAGCGCGCGGCATCGTCGGGGGAATCTTGGACCTGGTGGACGCGTTGGTAGCGCAAGCGGCGGCCCACCCTAACGCTCCTATGCCGGGCCGTACCCACATGCAGCACGCGCAACCGGTGTTGTTAGCCCACCACTTGCTGGCCCACGTTTGGCCTCTGCTGCGGGACGCGGAACGGATCCAAGATTGGGACCGCCGAGCGGCTCGTTCACCTTACGGCGCGGGAGCGTTGGCTGGTTCCACGTTGGGGCTAGACCCAGCGTTGGTGGCGCGGGAGTTGGGTTTGGCTGATCCGTTGGAGAACTCCATCGATGCGACGGCGGCCCGCGATGTGGTGGCCGAGTTTGCGTTTGTGGCCGCCCTGATTGCAGTGGATGTGTCGCGTCTGGCGGAAGAAATTGTGATCTGGTCTACGGCCGAGTTTAGCTATGTAACCTTGCATGATTCATTTGCTACTGGCTCTTCCATCATGCCGCAAAAAAAGAACCCCGATATTGCGGAGTTGGCGCGTGGTAAAGCCGGCCGTTTGATCGGTGATTTGACTGGTTTGTTGGCCACGTTGAAAGGTTTGCCGTTGGCTTATAACCGGGATCTGCAGGAAGACAAAGAGCCAGTGTTCGATGCCGTAGACACGTTAGTGCTACTACTGCCGGCGGTGGCGGGACTGGTAGGCACACTGGAATTCAACACTAAGCGGCTGGCCGAGTTGGCTCCCCAAGGGCATTCCTTGGCCACGGACCTGGCTGAATGGATGGTGAAACGCGGTGTGCCTTTCCGGGAGGCTCACCAAGCGGCGGGTCGGGCTGTTCAAGCGGCTGATGCTGCGGGTAAACAGCTCTGGGAGCTGAGTGTGGAGCAACTTGAGGGGGTTGATCCGCGTTTAACTCCCGATGTGCGTGAGGTGCTGACCGTGGCTGGAGCCTTGGATTCCCGTAACGGGGTGGGGGGCACTGCGCCGGTCCGGGTGAAAGAACAGTTGGCGGCGGCTCTGGCTGCAGCGCAGGGTTTGCGTACTTGGGTTGACGCCTGAAGTTAGCCGGGTCCTGGCAGCCACCGCGCCTAATTGACCTCGGAATGAGTTGGATACGTTGTCTAGTCTCACTACATCGTGGACACTTCTGTCTCACTGCATCGTGGACACTTCCGCTTTCCAGGGCAGCTATAACCAACACCATCCCGAAGCCGTTAGCAACAGCTCGAAAACAAACCTCAGACCAGTCGATCCTCTCCAAAGCCATACTCAACACACCACACCTAAAACCAAACAAACCCAACACAACCATCCACCAGGTAAAACAACACAAAACTGTCCATGATGTCAAGAGACACTTCTGTCCACGATGTCCCGAGACATGACAGTGGGTTTGGTGCGTTTGTAGGTCAGTTTGGCTCTCACTTCGCCAAAGTAGGTTTGGCTCTCATTTCGCCAAAGTAGGTTTGGTCCTCACTTCGCCAAAGTAGGTTTGGCTCTCATTTCGCCAAAGTAGGTTTGGTCCTCATTTCGCCAAAGTAGGTTTGGTCCTCATTTCGCCAAAGTAGGTTTGGTCCTCACTTCGCCAAAGTAGGTTTGGTCCTCATTTCGCCAAAGTAGGTTTGGCTCTCATTTCGCCAAAGTAGGTTTGGTCCTCATTTCGCC
>JAISMT010000049.1 GCA_031276585.1 Bifidobacteriaceae bacterium | reverse complement strand
CCGCCCGCCAACATATAGGGCAATGTGAACGCCCCCGGGTCAGCGGCTTGCACCGCCCGGCGCATCGCATCCACCAACGGTACCTCTATCGGAGCCTCCAACCCCACGTCATCGTTGATAATCTCAACCTTGACCCGGGAACCTGCCAACTGTTCTACCTGGGCAATCACTTGACTACCGCAGCCCGGCAATGGCCGGAAATCCACAGTGGCGCTGGCGTGAAGCGGCACCACGTTGACCTTGCTACCAGCTTGCAGCGAGGTCAGGTTGGCTCCAGTGCGGATAGAAGCCCCCACAAACCGTTGCGCCGGTCCCAAAGCTTGAATCAACTGGTCCACTATTGCCGGGTCCTCAAGATCAGCGGGTATATCCACCAACTGAGCCACACCTTGTAACAAGGCCCGCACGGTAGGAGTCAGCTCCAGTGGCCAAGGGTGAGCAGCTATCGCTGCCAAGGCTTCCACCAAGTGTTCTACCGCATTATCGGAGTTCACTGCGCTACCGTGCCCGGGCGTGCCCTGGGCCACCAAACGCAGCCAAGCAATCCCCTTTTCGGCAGTTTGCAACAGATATGCCCTCTTTCCGGCAACCTCCACCGAGAACCCGCCCACCTCTCCCACCGCTTCGGTAGCGCCGTGAAACCATTCCGGATGCTGAGTCACTAACCAGTGACTACCAAGTTTGCCGCCGGCTTCTTCATCAGCGAAAAAGGCTACGATCAGGTCACGCGGCGGTTTCACGCCCCGGGCCTGCCAATGTCGCAACACCGCCAGAATCATCCCGTCCATACCTTTCATATCCACCGCACCTCGGCCCCAAAGTTCACCATCCTTGATCTCGGCCCCAAACGGATCATCACTCCATTCCGTGCGGTTAGCTGGAACCACATCCAAATGGCCATGCAATACGAGTGCTGGTCTGCTGGAATCCACCCCCTCTAAACGCAGCAATAGGCTGCCGCGCCGTGGTTCAGATTCGATGTAGTGCGGCTGGTAGCCCAAATCTTGGAGCTGGCCTAAAACGTATTCGGCGGCCTCACGTTCACCCACGGAATCAGCTCCGCCGGTGTTAGTGGTGTCAATACGAATCAAGTCTTGGGCGATGTTGACGGCGTCTTGGCCCAGGGTGGTATCCATGCAGCCACCGTAGTGCCTGCAAGCACCTCCGGCGGTGCAGGGGGTCACCCAAACACCGCCATTCGCTTGGTTCCTAGCTTGCTCCAAGTCCCTGGTTTCCCCTGGTAGTCTCAAGCGATAATCCCAGCGCGAGGGCCCTCTATTTGGAGGGTTTGCCGCCTTGCGCTGCCCCGACCAGCCAGGAGTTTATGTTGGCGCCACGTGCCGCTGTGTTCCGAATTGTTTTGGCCCTTTTAGGAGTTGTGCCTGGTGTAGTGATAGCGGTGGCCCACCTAGAGGTTGTTCCTTTCTTGGGAATGGCAGTATTTGGGCTGGCTATCTGGTGTGCTGCTACCTTGCTGGGCTGGGCCGCTGAGACAGCCGAAATGGACATTTCGGGTTCACTTGCCGTGGCTTTACTGGCCATAGTGGCCATTTTGCCGGAGTACGCCGTGGATGTGCTTCTGGCTTTCAAAGCCGGTGAACAGCCGGAATACGAGGCACTGGCATCCGCCAACATGAACGGGGCTACCCGCCTGCTGATTGGGTTCGCGTTGCCGTTGACGGTGTTGGTGGGGTTAACGGCCCACCGCCGCCGTCTCAAGCGGGAAGGTTCACCTGCCGCGAGGCCCGCTTTTTTGGATGCTGTTCCTATACCGGCAGCCCAATATTCCACCATGTTTTTCCTGGTGATAGCGGCTGGATTAGCTTTGGTTATTCCGGCTTCCCGGCAGGTTCACGCGGGGTTGGGGGGGCTGCTGTTGCTGGTGTTCGTGGTGTTCTTGTGGCACACATCCCGGGGTGCAGTAGAGGAACCGGATCTAGTGGGCGTATCCGCCTACATGGGTTCCCTGTCCAAAAATCCCCGGCGTTGGCTGGTAATTAGCATGTTTCTGATAGCCGCCGCCACCATCGCGGTAGGAGCGGAGCCGTTTGTGGAGGCTCTGAAAGAGAGTGGCCACATTCTGGGTATTGACGAACGCCTGCTGATTCAGTGGTTGGCACCTTTAGCCTCGGAAGCCCCCGAATTCATCATTGCCCTGACCTTAGCTTCCCGGCGTAAAACCTGGGCGGCGGTGGGAATGATCCTCACCTCCATGGTGAACCAGTGGACGGCTCTAGTGGGCTCTCTGCCCATGGCTTACCGCCTGGGGGGCGGGTCTTGGTCCCTGCCGCTGGACTCCATCCAGGTAGAGGAGTTCTTGCTCACTGCCTCGGTTACCGCGGTGGCAGTGGCACTGTTGTTGCGCTTGCGGGTACCCGCTTGGGGTTGCTGGTTCATGCTGGCCGTGTTTGCGGCTGAATTCATCATCCAAGATGAGCGGACCCGTCTACTACTGGCCGCGGTAAACGTGTTGGCGGCCTTGGTGTTGTTGGTCCGCCACCGCCATAGCGTGCCGGCTCTATTCAAAGAACCGTTCCGCCGCCAAGACCACTCGTAGCGAGCTTAATCCCAGAGCCGTACTCGGCCGTCGGAAGCCCAAAAATCTGATTCTTGCGCTAAATCTTCCGCCAGGATGGTTCCCACCCAAGCGTCAGAGGCTTGGCCTCGGTGCACTACATGTGAACGGATGGTGCCTTCTACCTTGAAA
>JAISMT010000045.1 GCA_031276585.1 Bifidobacteriaceae bacterium | reverse complement strand
CTTCTCAAACAGGGGGTGGTTCAACGGCACTAGCGAGCCGTCATCGGCCATTACATGGGTGTCCCCTACCGCTAAAGCCTCGAATACCTGGGCAAACGCTAACTCTGCGCTACCTACTTTTACAGTGACTTCCAGGTCAAACCAATCCGCCGATCCGTCCGCTTGTGCCACCAACTGCACTTCAGGGACTTCTAAGTTTTCCCTGATTTGCGCTAGTTCACCTTCTACCACCACGCCAGGCAACGCTCGCAGCTGCGGTAAGACCTGTAGAGCAAACTGTCCCAACTCCCGGCCCTTCAATTGCTGCCGCGGTGCCACCACCGGGGGGCCAAAGCAGGGAACTTGAACCCGGATAGCCTCTATTTGTTGCAAGACGGCGGCCTCAGCTTCCGGGTCACGGAAGGTTCTCCCGGGGTCTGAGGCGGCGGCGTCGGCCAACCATTGCTGTTTTTGATTGTTTTGGCTATACCGCCAGTTCCACTCCAAAGCTGCCTGGGTGGGTTTAGAAGAGCTGAGCTTCAAAACCAGTTGAGGGCGGGCCACCTCCGGCAGTTGCACCGAATGATCCGAACTGGCAAAAGGTATGGCGCGGGCCAGCGGCGGGAAGTCTTGCTCCCAAAATCCCTTCTCTTCCGCTAGCGGCACCGTGATGGGCAACAGGCCACCTAAAGCCCTGCCCACGGCAGGAAAACGGCGGGGCGCGGGGCCTAAAAGCAGATGCTGAGACCGGTCGGTATCAACCACCACCACATACCCCGTATCACCTATCGGGATCAGCCTGGTATCCGCCGCCTCTACCGGCACTGAACTCCCACCCATCACTCGCGGTAGCAGATCTAGCCGCAACCCCTCAGAATCGCGTTTGAGGTCCATCAGTAGCTCTATCTGTTCTACCAACTGAACTGTGTCGGTAGGTTTCTCCCCTACCAGTTCAATACCTAAAGCTCTAGCGGACTGCAAATGAGACCATAACGCATCGGAATTTACCTCGTTGAGCTGCAACCAAGTTGAACTGCGGTAAGCCGAGTCCGCCAACCGCTGCAAGTCCTCAAACCAACGGCTTTGGGACCAGCCCACCTCGGGGGCCCCAAAGGTGCTTGAATTCCAGCGAATATGAGGGTGAGCTACCCAGCGGCCGGTTTTCCCCCGGTGCACGGGCCGTAATTCCAGCGAGTCCATTGGTTGCCAAGTATTCCGAGACTCGTTAACCCGGAACTGTAACGCTACCGGTGTGGGGTGGGTTTCGGTTTTAGTGTTGACTTCGGTAGCCGCCAGAATTCGGTTCAGTTGAGCCCGCCACCGGGGAGTACGACGCTGCGACTGGCTACGTAAAGCCACCGCGTTGGCAGTCAAAACCAAAGCCACAATATGTTTACATTCAAACCCCACCGGACAAGAACACAAACCAGAATCGGATTCCACCACGGCTTCCCCGCTATCACCATCCGGGGGAGTCAACCACACCCGACACTCATACGGCCGCGGCCGGCTACCGCGTACCTGCCCATAAAGACGAAAATCCAACGGATCATAAACAAGACTCTTCTCTACCACCTGCTTCCGCCGGAAATAATCCTGCCCCCGAGCAAAAGTCAACATCCCAACCTGTTGACGCAGTTCAACCGCATTCACTGGAGGAAATCCGTCTAAAGACATCCCCCCATTCTCTCCCAACCAAACCCAATGCGCATTGGCCACGAGAAGGTTCTGTGAAGTAGCAGCCAAGCAGAAACTCTTGTGGGGGGGTTGAATTACCCGCGCCACACCACTAATGCGCCGGCTGAAGAAGCTCCCGCTGGCCGCCGCCCGGGGCGTTGCCCCGGAGCCAGTGGCTCAGCATCCCCACTGGCCGCTACCGCAAAAATGCGCTGCCCCATACCAGCGGCCACTCGCATGGCTTCTATCTGGTGACGTAACGAACGCACTTCCTCTTCCAGGCGCAAAATCCGGGCAATCCCCGCCAGGTTAATTCCTTCCTGGGTAGACAAACGTTGCACTTCCCGCAAGGTAGCAATGTCACGGGGCGAATAACGCCTTCCACGTCCGGGCGTGCGTTGCGGCACCACTAAACCTAACCGGTCGTATTGCCGCAAGGTCTGAGCGTGCATCCCCGCTAAAGCTGCCGCTGCGGTCACGGTGTAGACGGGCGCGTTATAAGCCTGGTAGCGGTTCACAAGGCTGCTTTCTGGTGCAGATCAGCCCGCGGGTTTTCTCCCCGGGTGGCCTCCTGTAAAGCTTCCAACGCCGCTTTGGCTTTACCAGACACCTTTTGCGGCACTACCACCTGCACCGTCACCAAAAGATCACCGGTGCCTTTAGCTGTGGTAATACCCTTACCTTTGACGCGTAGGGTACGGCCCGATGGCGTGCCCGCTGGCACTTTGACCGCCACGGTACCGCCTTCCAAAGTAGGTACCTCAACTCGGGCTCCTAAAACCGCTTCAGCGAAGGTAACCGGTACGGTGAGGCGCAAGTTATTTCCCTCTAAAGCAAACACTGGATGCTCAGGAACATGCACGCTGATAATCAAATCCCCGGGTGGACCACCATTCGGAGAAATCCCACCTTTACCAGACAGTTTGATCTTCTGCCCGTCCCGTACCCCCGCCGGTATCCGTACCGTCATAGACCGCCCGTCTACGGTGAGGTGCCGGGTAGAACCAGTGGTTGCTTCCCGGAACGGGAGAGTGACAGAGGCGCGCAGGTCCGGTCCCGGAGACCGGCTGGGGCCGGCTCCACCAAAACCACCACCAAAACCACCGCCGCCGAAGGCTCCCAGCAGATCCTCCAAATTCAGACCGGCCCCACCACCGGAGCTCCCATAACGCACTCGGGTGTTTCCACCGCCACCACCAAACATGCCTGAAAATAGGTCCTCAAAACCGCCGCCACCCCCAGCACCACCGGGACCAGCCGTGAACCGAGCGCCCCCACCAGCCATGGCCCGGACGCCATCGTACTGTTGGCGTTGTTCCGGGTCAGAGAGCACCGAATAGGCTTCACTGACTTCTTTGAAACGCTCCTCAGCGGCAGCATCTCCCGGGTTGGCGTCTGGATGCAGCTGGCGGGCCAATTTGCGGTAAGCCTTTTTAATTTCGGCTTGATCCGCCCCCTTAGCTACCCCCAACACCTGGTAGAAGTCCTTTTCAAACCAATCTTGGCCTGCCATGTTAGCCCTCTTGACCTACCACGCCCACGCGGGCCGCCCGCAACACCCGGTCTCCCATTCGGTAACCCGGCTGCAGCACCACTGCGATGGTGGTTCCGGTTGCTTTTGGATCCGTCTGGTGCATCAGAGCCTCATGCACGGTGGGGTCAAAGGCATCACCCTCCGCTCCGTAACGTTCCAAACCGAAGCGACCTAAGGTAGTTTCTAGCTTTTCGGCCACCGCTTTGAAAGGGCCGTCCAACTCTCCGGCGGTGCGCGCCGCATCCAGATCATCCAACACCGGTATGGCTGCCGCTAACACTTCGGCTCGGGCCTGCTCCCCGGCCACCGCACGGTCCCGTTCCACCCGCTTACGGTAGTTGGCGTATTCCGCCGATAAACGCTGCAAGTCTTCCGTCCGCACCGCCAACTCTTCACGGGCGGCAATCAGTTCCGCAGCGGCCACTACCTCATCTTCTAACGCCCGAGCTGCTGCCTCAGTTTCCGCTGCCGTCTGACTTCCGGCCTCCGGCTGACTACCGGAAGACTCCGCAGAGCCTTTCCGGGGCTGCCCAGAGACCGGATCCACTTTGCGACGGTCGCGGATCACCGGCTTTTGAGGTTCTTCAGCCTCATTCCTGTCGCGGTCCGCCATGATGGATTAAACCTGATCCTCGTCAATTACCTCGGCATCCACAATGTCTTCCTCTTTGGCGCTGGAACTAGAGGCAGTGGAATCGGTACCCGAGGAAGCCGAACCCGAGGCTTCTTCCGCCTGCTGTTGGGCGTAAACCAACTGGCCAATCTTCTGGGCGCTTTCACTCAACTCAGATTGGGCTTGACGCACCGGCTCAATGTCTTCCCCCTCCAAAGCGGTCTTAACAGCGGTGATCTTCTGGTCCACCTCAGTTTTGAGGTCTTCGGGAATCTTGTCACCCAAATCCTTGAGCAGCGCTTCGGTTTGGTACACCAGCTGTTCCGCCGAGTTGCGGGTGTCGGCCTCCTCGCGGCGTTGCTTGTCTTCCGCTGCGTGAGCCTCGGCATCTTTGACCATGCGGTCAATCTCTTCCTTGGGTAGCGCCGAACCTCCAGAGATGGTCATGGACTGCTCTTTACCCGTTCCTCGGTCTTTGGCGGAAACGTGCACTATGCCGTTAGCGTCAATGTCGAAAGTGACCTCAATCTGAGGAATGCCACGCGGTG
>JAISMT010000021.1 GCA_031276585.1 Bifidobacteriaceae bacterium | reverse complement strand
GCCTTGGAAGATTCCGATGACGTGCAGAACGTTTACACCAACTTTGACGCTCCGGATGAGGTAATTGCCGAAGCGATGGGCGAATAGTCCTCATGCGTGTGTTGGGCGTAGACCCGGGCCTTACGCGTTGTGGCTTGGGTGTGGTGGATGCGTCCCCGGGGCGGCGGGTAGAGCTAGTGGCTTATGGGGTGGCTACCACGCCAGCCACTGACCCGTTGGATCAGAGATTGTTGCAGATCGCTCAAACGGTGGGGGCGTGGATGGACCGGCACCAACCGGGCGCGGTAGCGGTGGAGCGGGTGTTTGCTCGGCGGGATGTGGGTACGGTGTCCGGAACTATGCAAGCTAGTGGGGTGGCTTTGGTGGAAGCGGCGCGGCGGGGAATCGAAGTGGGATTACATACCCCTACGGAGGTGAAGGCCGCGGTCACCGGCAACGGTAGAGCCGAGAAAGCACAGGTGGGGCACATGGTGGCCCGCTTGTTGCGTTTAGACGCGTTGCCCCGCCCGGCCGACGCCGCCGACGCTTTAGCTTTTGCCATTTGTCACGCCTGGCGTCCTGCCACCCTTAGCCCTACCGGCACCGCCTCCTCTCCGGCTCAAAAAGCTTGGGTGGAAGCTTCCCGGGCAGCCGCTCAAAGAAACCGGAAAGACTGGGTGACTTTGTGATAGCCCAACTACGTGGTCCAGTAGTGGCTTTGACCAGTACTTCTGCAGTAATTGAATGTGGTGGGGTGGGATTGGCCGTTGTTTTGACTCCCAAGGCTCGGGATTTGCTGCGGCTCGGTGAAGAAGCTGTGCTCCCCACTCGGTTGGTAGTGCGGGAAGATTCCTTGACCTTGTATGGATTCGCTTCCACCTTAGAACGGGATGTGTTTACTACGGCCCAATCGGTGAGTGGTGTGGGGCCGCGTTTGGCTTTAGCTCTGGTTTCCACTTTAGGGGCAGAAGAACTGATCCGCGCGGTGAACAGTGAAGACGTGGCTGCTCTAACTCGAGTTTCAGGCATTGGGCGTAAAGGAGCCCAAAAACTAGTGATCTCGTTAAGCGGCAAACTGGGGCCCAGTTCGGAACGCACCACTGCGGGGGTACCGGGGGCCGGGAACCCGGGAACCGGTTCTCCCGGAGCGGTGGCTACCGACGTGCAATCGGCTTTGGAATCCTTGGGTTGGGCCCCGGCAGCGGCAGCGAACGCCATCACCACAGTGTTGTCTAGCCCCGACGCCCCAGCTGATGCCCCCGGGTTGTTGCGAGCCGCTTTACGCACGTTAGGTCCGGAGCGGTGAAACAGGAAGAATCTCTAGCCCAAGAGGCGTTAACTCCGGAAGCTTCCGGTACCGAACGGGCCATCGAAGCAGCTTTACGGCCTAAAAATCTCAGCCAGTTTGTGGGCCAAAGCGTGGTTCGCGAGCAACTCCAACTGGTTTTAGATGCCGCCAAAGCGCGGGGTACCCCCCCGGACCACGTATTGCTTTCGGGACCGCCCGGGTTGGGTAAAACCACCCTGTCCATGATTATCGCCACCGAACTGGGGGTATCTATGCGGGTCACCTCCGGTCCCGCTATTCAACACGCTGGAGACCTAGCGGCAGTGTTGACTTCCCTGGAAGAAGGTGAGGTTTTGTTTGTGGATGAGATCCACCGCCTGGCCCGCCCCGTGGAAGAAATGTTGTATCTCGCGATGGAAGATTTCCGGGTCGATGTAGTGGTGGGTAAAGGCCCAGGAGCTAACGCCATTCCACTTACGCTGCCGCCATTTACTGTGGTGGGGGCCACCACCCGAGCGGGGTTGTTGCCGGCCCCCCTGCGGGACCGTTTTGGTTTCACTGGACAACTGGATTATTACACTGCCGCAGAATTAGAGCAGGTCATAATGCGTTCTGCTGCGCTGCTGGACTTGGAAGTGAGTTTGGAAGCCGCTCAAGAACTGGCCTCTCGTTCCCGGGGTACCCCCCGGATTGCGAACCGTCTGTTGCGCCGAGTGCGGGACTGGGCTCAAGTGCGTGGCACTGGAGTGGGAAATTTAGCCGCCGCCCTGGGAGCTTTAGAGGTCTACCAGGTAGACCGGCGGGGTTTGGACCGTTTAGACCGCGCCATTTTGGGGTTGTTGGCGCAACGGTTCGCGGGCCAAGCGGTAGGTTTGGCCACCTTGGCAGCTGCCGTGGGGGAAGAGCCAGACACCATTGAGACGGTGGTAGAACCATTTTTACTACGGGAAGGGCTGATGGCGCGCACCCCGCGAGGGCGCGTAGCTACCGCCGCCGCCTACGAACACTTGGGCTTGACGCCACCCCGCCCGGCGGGGCCAGTTGATCTGTTTGATGCCTCCTAAGTAGGGTTGCGGCCGGTCATTCTTGTCCGAGTGGTGGCGTGGGCTAGACTCACCCCGGACATTGCTACTAAATGAGGAGCTTTTCAGGTGAACGTGTATCAAGCCGTGTGGTTGGCGGATTCCACCCCCGCGCCGGGTGGAGGCTCCGGTCAAGGCGGCGGTGGATTCAGTAACTACACCATGTTTATCTTCCTGGGGGGGATGATCCTCCTGATGTGGTTCATGTCACGTCGCAGTAAGAAACAACAGCAACAGCTGGTGGATTTCCGTTCCGGCTTGGCTCTGGGTGACCGGGTGATGACAGCAGGCGGCATGGTAGGCGTCATCAGCGACATCCAAGGCGATGTTCTGACTCTCATGTCACCAGGCGGTAGCGAATCAACTTTTGTGCGCCGGGCCATTAAATCCCAGGTTCCAGACGAGGAGTGGGCCGCCATGATTGAGCCTTACCCGCCAGAAGAGGGTGAATACGCCGATGACGACGGTGAAACCCCTGATGCCGGTGAGGAAACAAACGAGAAGGATTCCAAAGCTTAATGGACCAGCTCATCTGTGTCCCAGCCCCAGATAGTTCCGAAGGAAGAAGCGAGTAGGTGGCTACATATTCTAAAAAGGCCCGTCCCGGCCGTACCCTGGCGTTTTTAGCTGTTTTGGTGGTGGGATTGTTTGGGGCCATTGGCGTTGGGTTCGCCCAAGACAAGACGGGGTTTCTACCCAAGTTTGCTTTGGACTTAGAGGGTGGTACCCAGTTGGTGCTGACTCCGCAATCCACCGAAGGTAACCGCGAGGTCACTACCGAGCAAATTGACCAGGCCATTGACATCATCCGTTCCCGCGTGGACTCTCAAGGTGTCGCTGAGGCTGAGATTGCCCGGCAAGGAAACTCCAACATAGTGGTGTCCATTCCCGGTAACCCCAGCCAAGAAGATCTGGATTTGGTTACCAAATCCGCCAAGATGACCTTCCGTACAGTGTTGTACGCGGCTGGCGCCATACCGCAGAACCCAGCCAGTTGGTCTACTCGGACCTTCCCCAACCCCTCGGCCACTCCGAGCCCTAGCCCCACGGCATCGGCTGATCCGGCTAGTCCGGCCGCGGAAGGCGAAGAAACTCCAGCTCCGGACGCCAGCCCTTCGGCTGCGGCCAGCCCGGCCCCGGCTACGGGAGTACCTGTACCCAAACCCACCTCGAAGGTGAACGCCTCGACTGGAAACATGCCAGTCCCCCCCGATGAGGCCTACACCGCACGGTTGGAGAACGGTCTCAACGAATCCGTGGTGTACGGCGAAGTGATCAAACAACACGAATCGCTGTTGGAAGGTCAGGAAGCCACCGTGCAGTCCAAAACAACGGGTGGTGTGAGCGAAGAAGTAGCTAAAGCCCAAGTAATTGCGGAATCTATCAACTGCAACATAGTGGGCTCTTCGCGGGGCAACGAGCCTTCTGACCCCGACAAACCCTTAGTGACCTGTGATGAGTCCGGTACTGGTACCTACATTTTGGGACCAGTCATGGTGCAGGGTTCGGAGTTGACCAACGCTAACAACTCCATGGCCACCACCCAGCAGGGCAACACCACTGGCCAATGGGTAGTCAACATTGAATTCAACTCGGCTGGCGGCAAACAGTTCGCGGCTGTAACCCAAAAGTTGTATGACGCTTGCCAAGCCTCTAAAGAAGACCCCAAGCGGCAATTCGCCATCGTTTTGGATGACGTAGTGGTTTCTGCTCCCGAGGTTTGCAACGAGGTCATCACTACTGGGCAAGCCCAAATCTCGGGTTCCTTCAATCAAGCCAGCTCCAAGACTCTGGCTGGGCAGCTTTCCTTTGGTTCGCTCCCCATCAACTTCAACGTTGATTCCCAAGACCAGATTTCCGCTACCGCCGGTTCGGAACAGCTCACAGTTGGTTTGTGGGCGGGCCTGATTGGCTTAGTACTGGTCTTCATTTACTCCTTCTTCCAGTACCGGTCACTATCGGTGGTCACCATGTTGTCCCTGATCATGGCACTGGGGGTCTCCTACGGCACCATCGTGTTGCTGGGTTGGTTGCAGGGCTACCGGCTTTCTCTGGCGGGCGTGGCCGGTTTGATTGTGGCCATCGGTATTACCGCGGACTCCTTCATCGTGTACTTCGAACGCATTCGAGATGAGATCCGGGGGGGGCGCCCTCTGGCCCAAGCCGTGGATGTGGCTTGGTTGCGGGCGCGGCGCACCATCATCGCTTCTGACGGCGTCAACTTCTTGGCCGCTGTAGTGCTTTACATGGTGGCAGTGGGGGGTGTGCGGGGCTTTGCCTTCACCCTGGGGCTAACCACGGTAATGGACTTAGTCATAGTGATGCTGTTTACCCACCCCATGATCTTGTTCCTAGCCCGCCGCAAGTTCTTCGCGGAGGGCCATCCTTGGTCCGGTTTGGATCCGTTCCGTTTGGGTGCCCCAGGCTCCGTGCGTTACTCCGGCCGGGGTAGTTTCCGGCCGTTACCGGGTGGGCTGGAAGAAGGCACACCCCGGTCCCAAAAAGGTGACACGGAGGGGCGGCCTGAGCTGGACGGTGGTAAACGGACTGACAGTAGCTCCGCGTCTGGTGCTAAACCGAAAGCTAAACCCTTAGTAAAGGTGGCGGGCGAGGAAAGCCTGTCCATAGCCGAACGCAAACGGCTTGCTCAAGAGCGAACCGGTAGCGACGGCACGGAAGGAGGCGACCTCTGATGGCAGGTGGATTTTCCCAATGGGGTAACGACCTATATACCGGCCGCCGCTCTTACCGGGTGGTGCCCAAGATCAAAATCTGGGTCTCGGCGGCCATCGGAGTGGTGTTAATTTGTGGACTCCTGGTGATAACTCCCGGCTTGAGCCTAGGGATGGAGTTTGTGGGTGGAACTGAATTCCGGGTGGTAGGAACTACCTCCACGGAACAGCAACCCGCTTTAGACTCCGTACGCAAAACTGTGGGCGGGGAAACCGCCCCTAAAGTGTCTTCACTGGCCGGTGGCGGTGTGCGAGTACAGACCGCCACGTTGGCCACGGAGGAAACAGTAGAACTACGGCAAGATCTGGCGGACGCTTACAAAGTGCCCTTGAGTGATGTTTCCAGTCAAAAGGTTTCCGCATCTTGGGGTTCCGATGTCTCTGGCAAAGCACTCCGCGGTTCTCTGATCTTCCTGGTGCTGGTAGCGGTCGCTATGATCCTTTACTTCCGGAACTGGGCTATGGCCGTGAGTTCTATCGCGGCGTTGATTCACGACCTAGTGGTTACCGTGGGGGTCTACGCGGCAGTTGGGTTTGAGGTTACTCCGGCTTCTCTGATTGGATTTCTCACCGTTTTGGGCTATTCCATGTATGACACGGTGGTGATCTTCGACAAAGTGCGGGAGAACACCGAAGGCGTGCTGGATCAAAGCAAATACACCTACGGGGAAGCCGCTAACTTGGCGGTAAACCAAACTATGGTGCGTTCCATCAATACTTCAGCGGTAGCTCTGTTACCAGTGGCGGCCATCCTGTTTATCGGTTGGACACTATTAGGCCCCTCCTCGCTGCACGATATTT
>JAISMT010000141.1 GCA_031276585.1 Bifidobacteriaceae bacterium | reverse complement strand
CCAGCGTTGAGTTACGCTGCCGATGAGTTCTTTGAACAAACAGCAGCTTGGTATGACGCGATATGCCCCATTTTGGCTAAACACGCCTACCCTAACGGCGGCGTGGTGGCGGCTCAGGTAGACAACGAGATGGCCTATTTTTTCAACGTCAACGCCTATGCCTGTGACTATTCGCAGGCTTCTTTGGCTCGCTACCGCCAGTTCGTTTGCGCTAAGTACGGCGGCCTGGATGGCATCAATGCCATCTACGGTGCCAACCTGACCGACTTGACTGAACTAGACCCGCCCCGGCGTTTTGACGCAAAGTCCACCACCGATATTCCCTACTACGCCGATTGGGCGGAATACCGCGAACGTTACTTGATTGACGCCATCGGCCGCTTGGCCCAAATGCTGCGTCAACGCGGCCTCGATAAAATCGCGTTGTTCCACAACTATCCGCACCCTTTGGGACCGGGTGGGGCGGCTTCGGGATTCACTAGCCCGTTCAACATCACCGGTCTGGAGGAAGCGGTTGACTTTGTGGGGTTCGATGTTTATTCGCGTAAAGAGCTATACCACCACGTCAAAACCGTTATCTCTTATGTGGTAGGTACTTCGCGTTACCCCTACATTCCTGAATTCATTGCCGGAGTCTGGGCCTGGTATCTGAACCCCGGTGATCTACACGACGAGGAATTCGTTACCAAAGCCGCCCTGATGCATGGCGTGCGCGGCTTCTCCCGTTACATGTTGGTTGAACGCAATAAGTGGCTCGACTCGCCCATTCGCCGGGACGGCAGCGAGCGGCCAGACAAAGTGGACATGTTTAGCAAAGTTAACCAAACGCTGACCAACCTCAACTGGGCATCGCTCCAGCGCCAAGCGCCGGTCTTGCTACTAGCCAACCGGGAATATGACCGTCTTGAGGCCGCCGCTGTTTTGGTTTCTTTCCCGGGTGATTTCCTAGAAACGCCATCGGGCTTTTCGGAATACCCCAACGCTTTGACGGTGTCAGAGGACACCCTGGGCTTTGACCAGCCAGTTCAAATGGCTAAGAACGATTGGTTCGCTGGGTTTGAGGCGGCCTTGGCGGAATCGGGTGTGGGCTATTTGTTGTCCGATACCGATTTGACCAGCGAACGTCTAGCCGAGCACAAAGTAGTGGTGTTACCCACTTTTGACTACCTAGACCAGTCAATTCAACGCAAATTGGTTGGCTATGTCCAAGCTGGCGGTACTTTGGTGATTGGCCCTAAGGCTCCAACAATGGATTCACAGATGCGCCCCTGCACTATTTTGGCCGATGCCGCCGCTCCCGGAGGTGTGGGCCAAGACCGCATCATTGTGGTGGCCAAGCTATCCGACATGGCGCAGATGATGGCAGCCGTGTTAACGCAAACAGAGTTGGTGGGGGTAGCGCTAAACGATAGTCGCTTGGATGCCACCATTCACCTGGACCAATCCAACCCATCGCGCTTAGTAGCTTTCTTGGCGAACCCAACGGATCAGCCAATTGAGGCTCGCCTGGAATTGGGCCGTGTCATCACCAGTGTGACAGAGGTATGGGAAGGGCAAGCGGTGCCAACTGACGGTCAGGCTATTAGCCAGATGCTACCGGCCCACACCATCCGCATTTATCAGTGTCAGGTCACGGCCTGAGCCAAAAGAAAGGAAGTCAATAATGCTGCACCCATATGTATTGATGGCAGATATCGACGTGGACCAGTGGCGAGCCGCCCAACAACTCCTATTACGGTCCGCTAAAGCCGCCCGCCGAATTGTGGTACTTCACGACCAAGGCAAGATAGTCAAACTGCGTCATTCCCAGGGACTGGCCATCAAAGGTACCTGGCCTGATGCAAAGGACCCACACGGGTTGGCTAAGGCGTTATATCTAACCAACCAGGCCGAGGTGGACTTTGTTCAAGTGGTGGAACGCGATGCTTCTGACACCTATTTTGGCCGCATCCAAGACGCTTGGGACCCAGATCAAGACCTGGACGTTTTTGTCACTAATACCTACCGCGAAATGGATAATTTTCCAGACGGAATTGTGACTTATCCCGGCCCGGCCCGCCAGACCTTGGGGCTGCAATGGCGGATCGGTGCTAGCCATGAAGAAGTCGAAGCAGTTTTGGCTGCTATAGCCAAGCCAGGGGGGACCATTGTTTTCGGTGTGATCGAAGCCGGCCGGTTGTGGGCCTCGCTCATCCTAGACATTGCCAGCACCGGTCAGGTCGGTTCAGTCACCACAGCTGATCCAGCCGCGGTTAGCTTGGTGGGGGATCCGAGTGTTGCCCTGGATAACCTGATGGCTTGGCAGGACTCAGCTGGTAAAACGGTGGCAGCCGGACTGGTGTTGACCCGTTCTTGGATGGAACGTTTCTTAGAGGCAACCGGAACCCAAAAACTGGCGCTGATCAAGCAAGCGGTGGCAGCTGGGGAGGGCGCCACGTTCGGTTTGTAGGTAACGGTCTGGCTGTCTAACGTGGCACCTCCGTCTGCCCGATGCCGCCTGCCCTAGTCGGGGAGCTAGATAGTCAGCCAACGGTCGGCGGCGGCAGCTTCTTCCTGGGAGTGGGTCACCCACAGTGCGGCGGTGCTGGTACGGGCCAACGCGGAACGGACGGCGGTCCACAACTCGACACGGAGATCAGTGTCTAGGGAAGAGAGCGGCTCGTCTAACAGCAGTAGCCGAGGTTGGGGGGCTAGGGCTCGGGCTAGGGCCACTCGTTGGGCTTGCCCGCCCGACAAAGTAGACACGTCCCGGGATTCAAAACCAGCTAACCCCACTAACTCCAGCCAGTGGGCCACGGTCTGGCGCCGCACCTTAGAGGCGATGCCCGCCATCCGCAGCCCAAAATCGATGTTGCCGGCTACGTTCAAGTGGGGGAAAAGCTGGCCGTCCTGGAACATGAGGCCAAAACGCCGCCGATGCACCGGCACCGCCGCTAAATCAGCCCCATCCCAGGTCACGCGGCCAGCCGCTAAAGGTTCCAAACCGGCCACCGCCCGTAGCAAAGTGGATTTACCGCAACCAGACGGACCCACTAAAGCCACCACCTCACCGGGAGCCACATTCAAAGACACTTTTTCCAAAACGGTGTAGTTCCCGTAACAGACGCTTATGTTTTCCAGCCGGAGCCCTGAACCTGGATCCAGTCTCAAACCGGTTTCTGGATCCGCGCCGGAACCAGACCCCAATGCTGACCCCAGTTCGGAAGCGGAACTTACCCTTAAACCTGACTTCGGGTTTAGGTTGGAACCGGAGTGAGGTTGAGGCCCGAGCTTTGAAGCGGAATTCATCCTCAAGCCTGAACTCAGGTTTTGGTTGGAACCCGAAACCTGGCCGGCCGGTGAGCCGGGTTCAGTCCCCCCACCCAGCCCAGGCCCGGGATCACCATTTGGGGCAGAAGTAGCGGAAGCATTCACCATGTTCACAACCGACCTTTCGAATTCATAATTCCAACGCGGGGTCGAGCCGATTCGGCCAAAGCCATTACGACAGCGGTGATACCGGCCAGCAGTACCGCCCCGGCAAACGCTGCTCCCAGGTGGTCTAGACCAGGCCGGCCCAGCAGCCGATAAATCGCTACCGGCAAAGTAGTGGTGTCCGGGCGGACCAAAAAAGCGGTAGCCCCAAACTCACCCACTGAAACCGCAAAAGCGTAAGCTGTGGCCACGGCTGCTCCCCGGCGTAATACGGGCGCTTCCACCATTGCGAAAGCCCGTGCTGGGGAGGCCCCTAACACCGCTGCGGCTTGAAGTAACCGGGGTTCTACCGCCCGTAAAGCTGGCAGTACCACTCTTACTACCATGGGTAAGGCCACCAATGCTTGAGCTAGTGGGATCAGCCAAAAGGAAGTCCGTAAGTCCAGCGGTGGCCGGTTCAAAGTGATCAAAAACCCAAACCCCACCGTCACGGCCGAGACCCCTAACGGCGCTGAAAGCACGGCATCAAACATGGTTTGCGCTCGCTGTGCCCACCGCCCGCGCACCCGCCGCGAGAGCACCACCGCCACCGCTAGCCCCAAAACCAAAGCCAACGCGGCCGCCAGCAAAGCTATGACTACTGACCGGAACGCTGCCTGAGCTAACGAATAGGGCAGCCCTGCCAGATGGGGTTGGAGTAGGGCCTGGTAATGCACTGTGCTAAAGCCGCTGCCGGTCTGTAGCGACCGGTAGACCAGGTTTCCCAACGGAAGCAAAATCAAGCCAGCTACTAGGGTGGTGGCTAACGCAAAGGGCCAATCGGAACGCCAGTGGAAGCCCGATGCCGCCCCCACTGTCCCGCTGGCTCCCACCTGTTTTAGGGCCCGTTCGCGGCGTCGGCGTGCTATTGCCCCCAAGCTCAGCGCTCCAGCTACTACCACCATCTGCATCACCGAAAACACGGCAGCGGCCCGCAAATCCAGCATTTGCGCAGTCTGGAGGTAGATTTCGGTTTCAACGGTGGCATAGGTGGACCCACCCAGTATTAGGACCGGCGCAAAAGCGGTGCTACAAAACAAGAACACCAAAGAGCCGCCGGCCGCCAATGCTGGGGTCAACGCCGGAAGGGTCACCGTGAGAAGAGCCCGCCACGGTCCCGCCCCCAGGACGCGAGCGGCTTGTTCCGGCCGGGGGTCCAGCGCCGCCCAGAAGGTTCCCACTACTCGTGCCATTAACCCCACGTTAAAGAACACCAAAGCCAAAACCACTCCGGTGAAGCTTTCCTCTAGCCCTAAGAATCCCCAAGGTCCATCGGGACCCAACAGCGCGCGGAAGGCTAGTCCCACCACTACACCGGGTAGAGCAAAAGGAATGGTCAACAAGGTGCGCAGCAAACCCCGTCCGGGAAAGCGGCGCCGGTAGAGCAAAGCCGCTACCGGCACCGCTAACGCGCCACAGATTGCTGTTGCTACAGCAGCTTGGGCCAGAGTGCGTCCCAGCAAACGCCAAGTGCGGGCCCGGCTTAACACCTCAGTGAAACCGGACCAATCCCAGGTTTCACCGCTAATGAACCCCCGGGTTATCAGGGTA
>JAISMT010000133.1 GCA_031276585.1 Bifidobacteriaceae bacterium | reverse complement strand
CGCAAAAGATTCGACCAGCGGGAGAAGGTTTTGTGGGGTGAGTTGCTCGGGGTCCTCGAAAAAGATCTGAACGAAGCGAGAAGATTTTGCGGGGTGCCTTCTAGAAAACTTAGATTTGTCACCAGAATTCCTGGTAGACCTCGTTTTCCATACAGAAGCTAGTTCCAGTAGGCCTTTACATTAAACGTATGCTGCAGCCTTCATTTCGGTAGACCCGATTAGTTCTTTACATAAGGCCTAAATAGACGTTTCGGCAGACATCGCGGCGGAGTAGATCCGGACGATAGCACGTCTGGTGGACCTTACAACGGGGGATAAGCCGTAAAATAATGGCCGTTCACCAAAGTTTCATTCCTCTCACTCAGGCTCTGGCTTGCCTCGCTTACTGTGAGAGGGGAGACTGGCAGATGGAACCGTTGGGCAAAATCTTTGAGGAGGCAGCCATGTCAACACCAGGTACACCGTGGGATGGACCGTATAGCGACAACCCCCCTACAACAGGAACCCCCGGGTTCACCCCCCCCAATTCCGGGACAGCCGGATTTCAAACCCCAACGCCAGGGGCGCCCGGGCCGGAGACCCCAGCGGTGGCTCCCCCGGGGCATTACCTGGCCTCGGACGGAAAGTATTACCCCATCAGTGGGCAACCTCCGGCCGGTTACTACCTTGCTTCAGATGGGAAGTACTACCCGCAGCAGCCTGCTGTTGGTACGCCAGAAAACGCGGGTGCCGCGTATCCCGCCAGCACAGCACAACCGGCTGCTGCTATACCCCCCGCTGACGCAGCGGGAATTGCGGTCCCAGTTGACGTATCCACCCCGCCGCCTACTCCATCTACCCCATATACCCCGCCTACCCCATTTGTTCCCGACCCTTCCAACAGCCCCCAAACCCCCTACACATCGGGTGCACCAACGGCGTTCCCGGCGCCCATCGGCCAAAATGTGCCTCCCGGCCCTCCGGTGAGTCCATTTACTGCTGCCGGGACTCCGGAACCATTCTTTACCGGTGGTCCGGACCAACAGTTGACGTCGCCTGAGGCGGTGCCTGGCGTTCCGGCACCGAAAAAGAAAAAGAAAGGTGTACTGATAGCTGCGGCTGTGGCCGTGGTCTTGGTTTTGGGTGCGGGTGGCGCTTGGGCCTTGCATGCGTTGCGGTCTTACGGCGGGGCGTCCAGCCCGGACGATGCCGTTCGGGTGTTACTAAAAGATGCTGCCGCATCGGACTACCTAAAGGTGGCGAGCCACATTGCCCCTTCGGAAAGAGACGTAGTTGCCCCGTGGATAGGTCTCCCTGAAATGCTGGGTTTCAAAGTTAAACCTAACGAGGAAGCTCAAAAGGCTTACGATGCCATTACCAAAGCCATGAAAGTTGAGCTCAAAGACCTGGAAACATCCAGCGAACCGCTGGTCACAGGCGTGGAGCGGACCAAAATTACCGGTGGTACCGTTTCGGTGGACGCCGATGTTGATGCTCTTACTAAAGGGATGATGGATTATTACGATGCCATCGGCGGTAGCTCCACGTTTTCCCAAGGCCTAGGGGTTGACATTTCAGTGACTGAATCCGAAATCCGGGCTGAAATCGAAAAAACACTGCCGATGACTAAAGACGTAGATGATCTGAAAAAACTCAGTGGCTTAGATGACCTGTTTTTAGTCACGGTGGAAGAAGACGGCAAGTGGTATACCTCGGTTAGCATGACTGCCGCTCAATATGTTTTTGAAGCTTCTGGTGGGGCCAAAAGCAAATTAGGGGAACCCATTGCGCCGGATAAGATGCAAGGAACTGACAAACCAGAACAAGCCCCTGCTCGCTTCGCCGAAGCGTTGAAATCCGCGGGCGAGACTGGAGACATCCGGGAATTAGCCCGGGTCTTACCGGTGGCAGAATCACGCTTACTGGCCGTGTACGGCCCTACTTTTGCGGATGACCCGGAAACTATTAAAGATATTCTCGGCGGGTGGAGCCTTACGGATGTGCGAGCCACCGAGTTTTATTCCGAAGGCAATTACTCCGTAGTAACCCTGGATTCAGCTAAGTTAGCTGTCGCAAGCGGTGGTGACCAAACGCTAATTACTTATGAACGTTCGGACACAGTTTGGAACCTCGATATTAGCGGTGCTGACTTTGAACGCAGCGTGGTACTTGAACAACCGGACTCCAAGACAGTGCGGCTTGAAGCAAAAGAAGACGGTGACTTAGTTGCTGAGGCAACCGTGACCATACCCGAAAAAGGCGTGTTGACTGTGGACGCCGAAGCCGACGGTTCTACTATCAAATCCCGGATTGACGGCGAATGCATGGAAGCCACGGTGGACGGTAAAACCGAAGAAATGTGTTTTGCCGACTTGGGTGTGGACCCATCCGATTCTGGGTTCAACGAGCTGCAAAAACTACCCGATTTGAAGGGAGTGCTTTCACTTACCACCATCAAAGGCGCGGGCGGCAAATGGTATGTATCGCTACTAGGTGCACCGTTGACCACCGTTATACCTATTGCTGGAGCGGGGGCCATGTTCTACTCCCAGATGAGCGGTTTGGCTTCCCTGGGTGATTTTGATCCCTACGGATATTCGGAAGACGAATGGAGCGAAGACTGGGATGAAGACTCCTGGAGTGAAGACCTGGGGGATGAAGATTTTGGAGACGATCCTTGGAGTGAGGACCTCAACACGGACGGCTGGGAAGAAGAACCAGACCCGCTTTCCTAGACCACTAGGCAACTAAGGGCTGAAACTTTGACACTTACGCCTAAATTTTCCCTACTCGAGGTCTCACCGCAGAAAGATCTGAGCGCAGCGAAGAGATTATGCGGGGTGGGTTACTTGAGGTCCTCGCAAAAGATTCGACCAACGGGAGAAGATTTTGCGGGGTGTCTCTAGGTTAGTTAGCACCTAAAGGCGCCCCCTAAGTGGGTTAGGAACATGAATCGGCTTCTGAACGCCCTGGGTACGGTTGAAACCCGTTTCGCGTGTGTAACGCACGTGGAGGTTACTTCAGCCCGTGCCGGGGCGCAGCAGGCTTGGCCGGAGTGGACCCCCGAATGGGTCCGCTCCGGCTACCAGTTTCTGGGAGTGAGTGAACCTTGGGTTCACCAAGTTGAAGCTATGGAATCGGGCCGGCTGGGGCACACCGTAATTGCCACCAGCACCGGTTCCGGCAAATCTTTAGCTTTATGGACTCCAGTGCTGGCGGCCCTGGACACCCCGCGTCCACTGGGGCGGATTACCGAGTTACGGTCCCGGCCTGCAGCACTCTACTTGGCGCCCACCAAAGCGTTGGCCGCGGACCAAGACACCGCATTAACCGGGTTGTTCCAGGCCGCTGGGGTACCAGGTTGGTTAGCTGCCACCTGCGATGGCGACACCCCCCGGGAAACCCGCCGTTATCTCCAATCCCACGCCGATATTTTGCTCACCAACCCAGACTTTCTGCACTTCTCCCTCTTACCCGCGCATGCCCGTTGGGCTGGCCTGTTACGCGGTTTACGCTACGTGATTATTGACGAACTGCACGCCTACCGCGGTGTGATGGGCGCCCATGTGGCGTGGGTGTTGCGCCGTTTACGGCGACTGGCTCGCCACTATGGTGCTGACCCGGTCTTTTTAGCGGCTTCCGCTACGGTCTGCCAACCCGATGCTGCTTTGGCCCGGTTGATCGGCTCGGAGATTCAACAGGTGACAGCAGTAACGGAGGACACCTCCGAGCAAGGTGAACAGACCCTAGTGTTGTGGCGCCCCGAGATCACAGCAGACCCCGAAAACGTTACAAGTCCAGAAAATCCTGCCAACCTGGGAAACCCCCAACCGGCAGCATCCCCAACCGTAGGTAACCAAGCGGCATCGGACTGGCAAACGGATGACTCAGATGACAACGCGGCATCGGCCACTGAGACGTCCCCAATCCAAACTGAAACCCCCCGCCGCTCCGCCACCCTGGAAGCCGCCCGGCTGTTAG
>JAISMT010000118.1 GCA_031276585.1 Bifidobacteriaceae bacterium | reverse complement strand
GTCAACGATGTACTCCAGCCGCGCCTCAGCCGCCTGGACGGCGTGCGCACGGTAGAGGTGGCCGGTTTTGCCCCTAACCGGGTTACGGTGGCTCCCCGGCCGGCCGATCTGGCTGCCACCGGAGTGACTCTGGAAAACCTCAACCAGGTATTAGAAGACAACGGGATCGCTATGCCCGCCGGAGAAGTAGCCGATGCCGACTCAACGCTTACGGTCCAGGCTGGCCAACGGGTAGCCACGGTGGAACAGCTCCGACAACTACCCCTAGCCGTAGGACCCAGTGGTGCCGTCACTTTGGCTGATGTGGCAGACGTCAAGCAGGAGCCAGAACCAGCTACTTCCTTCTTGCGTTTAGACGGTGGTAACGCCGTGGCATTGGCTATTACCAAAACCCCAGCCGGTAACACGGTAGAAGTTTCACACGCTATTCAGGACACCGTGGCAGAACTGCAAGACGCCTTTAAAGCCGAAGGGCTGACTAGCGCCATAGTGTTTGACCAAGCCCCATTCATTGAAAACTCCATTGACGGCCTGCTGGAAGAGGGACTACTGGGCCTAGGTTTCGCCATCGTCGTCATTTTGGTGTTCTTGTTCTCGGTGCGGGCCACTCTGGTCTCGGCAGTATCCATTCCTCTATCTCTGCTGATGGCGTTTATCGCGATGGCGGGAACCGGTGAGACGCTCAACATTTTGACTCTGGGGGCCATCACTATTGCCATTGGCCGGGTGGTGGATGATTCGATTGTGGTGATTGAAAACATCAAACGCCACTTGTCTTACGGGGAAACCAAACGCAACGCCATAGTGGGGGCGGTGAAAGAAGTGGCTGGTGCGGTGGCGTCATCGACCTTCTGCACGGCTGCTGTGTTCCTACCCCTGGCCTTTACTGGCGGCATGGTAGGCGAGCTGTTCCGGCCCTTCGGTATGACCGTAGCGTTGGCGCTGTTCGCGTCCCTGGTGGTGGCGTTGACCATAGTGCCGGTGCTGGCTTATTGGTTTGTGCAACCGCCCGTCAGCATTGACCAAGCCGACCAGGAGCTGCAACGCCGCGAAGCTGAAGAAAAAGAACGGCGTTCCTTCTGGCAACGGCTCTACCTTCCCACGTTGCGTGGCGCGTTGCGTCGCCCAGTCATCACGCTGGTAGCGGCAGTAGCCGTGTTGGGCGGCACCATAGCGTTGGTACCCACCTTGGAAACCAACTTCATGGGTGAGATGGGCGGTAATCAACTCACTGTGACCCAAACCTTCCAAGCCGGAACCAGCCTGGAAGTCCAAAACGAACAATCCAAACAAACCGAACAAGCCATTATGGGGGCGGACGGTATAGAAACCGTGACTACCCAAGTAGGTGGCGGCGGAGGTATGGGATTCAACCTGGGTTCAGCGCCAACGGTCACCTATTACGTCACCTTAAAAGACGGGGCCGATGCCGTAAAGCTGGAAGGGGAAGTCCGCAAAGCCGTCAACCAAAAAGAAGGTAAAGCAGTAGATGAGACCACTGTTTCCGGTGGCGATTCAGCCATGATGGGCACCACCACCGTGGACCTAGTACTCCGTGCCACGGACCTAGATTCCTTGAATCAAGCGGCCGAGCAGGTAGCTAAAGCGGCCCGTGAAACCAAGGGTGCGGTAGACGTGACCAACTCACTGACATCAGACCAACCCCGGGTGGAGGTAGTGGTAGACCGGGTCAAAGCCAAGACCTACGGCATGTCTGAGACCGCCGTAGACGGCCTGTTGCGCGGCATTATGGTGCCCACCCAGATTGGTTCGTTGAACTCCGATGAGGGGCAAGTGCCGGTGGTGTTAGTGATGGGTACAGCTGCGGAAGATGTAGCCGCTTTGAAGTCACTGCCGTTGGTTACTTTGCCTACAGGGGCTCTCACTTTGTCGGATTTAGCGGCGGTGGAAGTGACTTCCGGGCCAGTAGCGTTAGCGCGGGTCGATGGCGAACGTTCCGCTACCGTAGCGGTTACCCCCGAAGGTGACGATCTAGGCACTCTTTCCACCGACTTGCAAGCGGCGATAGACGGTCTGAAGCTGCCTGAGGGTGTGACATTAGAAATGGGAGGTGCCGCCGCTGAGATGACGGATGCCTTCACCGACTTAGGTTTAGCGCTCCTCATCGCGGTGATGATTGTGTTCATCATCATGGTGGCTACTTTCGGTTCCTTGATCCAGCCGTTCATTTTGCTGATTTCTATCCCCTTTGCTGCCACCGGTGCTCTATTGGCACTGATACTGACCGGCATACCGCTGGGGGTACCGGCCTTTATTGGCATGCTGCTGTTGGTAGGCATAGTTGTAGCCAACGCCATTGTGTTGATTGACTTGATTAACCAATACCGGCGGCAGGGAAGGCCCTTGGATAAGGCCATTGAAGAGGGTGCTCGCAAACGGTTGCGTCCCATTTTGATGACTGCTGCAGCCACCGTGTTTGCGTTGATTCCCATGGCCTTGGGGTTGACCGGTGGTGGCGGTTCTTTCATCTCGAAACCGCTGGCCCTGGTGGTCATAGGTGGTTTGATCAGCTCAACGGTTCTAACCCTAGTGGTGGTGCCAGTGTTGTACCGCTTCGAGGCTTTGGCCCATGACAAGCGGGAACAACGCCGCGAGGCCCGGCTCGAAGCCCGGAGGGAGGCCCGCCGGGCTGCTCGGGCCGCTGCCGCTGCTGACTGAACAACACAAACTGTCTACGCAATGGTCTGCGGGTGGTTGAGGTACCTCAGCTTTGTGGTTGTTTGTAGTTGAGGTAAAGGTGGGACTTGATTAGTTCAAGGGGTTGGTTGGCTGCGCGGTTAGATCAGAGGATGGCGTTGGATCACAGCATCCCGGCCGGCCCCCACTCCGATCACCGAGATCCGCGCGCCAGACCATTCTTCAATCGCCTTCACATAGGCCCGGGCATTGGGAGGCAGTTCCTGGAAAGAACGGGCGTGGGAAATGTCCTGATCCCAGCCTGGTAAGTATTCGTAAACCGGCTTAGCGTGGTGGATGTCAGTTTGGGAAGCCGGTAATTCGCGGTGTATTTGCCCGTTTACCTCGTAAGCTACGCAAACCGGAATGGTGTCCCAGCCGGTTAACACATCCAGTTTGGTCAACACAAAATCGGTCACACCGTTGATCCGGGCAGCGTGACGCGCCACCGGTACGTCATACCAACCGCAACGCCGCGGCCTGCCCGTGGTGACTCCATACTCGTGGCCTATTTCCCGTAAACGTTCCCCCGCGGCATCGTGCAACTCGGTAGTAAACGGGCCTGCTCCTACCCGGGTGGCATAAGCTTTGACCACCGCAACCACCCGGTCAATGCGGCCCGGCCCCACGCCGCTCCCCGTGCAAGCACCCCCGGCGGTAGCGTTGGAACTGGTTACAAAGGGGTAAGTGCCGTGGTCTACATCCAGCATTGTGGCCTGGCCGCCCTCAAACAACACGGTGGCGCCCTCATCCAAAGCTTGGTTCAACAACAACGCGGTATCCCGCACCATAGGCTTTACGCGTTCCGCGTAGCATTCTAATTCTTCTACCACTTGGTCCACCGAAATAGCAGCCCGGTTATAAACCTTGACCAGCAGGTGATTCTTCTGCATCAAGGCTCCTTCCACTTTCTGCCGCAAAATGGAGGGATCAAACAAATCCTGAACCCGTAAACCCACCCGCAACATCTTGTCGGCATAAGTAGGGCCAATCCCTCGCCCGGTGGTGCCGATCTGCCGTTTACCTAAAAACCTTTCCCCCACCTTGTCCATAGTGCGGTTGTAGCTGGGAATGAGATGAGCATTAGAGGAAACCACTAAACGGGAAGTGTCTATGCCCCGGGCCTCTAAAGCTCCCAACTCTTGAAACAAAACCTCCAAATCCACAACCACGCCGTTACCGATCACGGGGATAACACCGGGCGTTAAAATACCGGAAGGCAGCAGATGCAAGGCATAAGTTTGCCCCCCAATCACCACCGTGTGACCAGCGTTGTTGCCACCATTGAACTTCACCACATAGTCCACGCTAGGCCCCAACAAGTCGGTGGCTTTGCCTTTGCCCTCGTCGCCCCACTGGGCCCCCACCAACACAATTCCCGGCATTGTAGTTCCTTCCTCGGTATTTATGGCAGCACCAGTGCCAGTTCCCCGATGAGGTTACCGGACAGGTGTCACAATGGCAGGGTGTCTCGGTCACAGCAAGCAGTCAAAACTCCGGAACTTTGGGCTCTGCGCGGAACCGCTATTCTGCCGCAACGTTTGAGCCCCCTAGAAGACGAACTAGATTTTGGGGCCTTAACGGCTTTTGCCGGTGGCTTCCCCGCCGAAGGTGAACCATTCCCGGACCAAGTGGTAGAACGCCTACTGGAACGTTTAGTTCAAGATGGGTTTTCTACCGACGAGTTCACCGCCACCCCGCCTCCCTGGGAATGTGTAGAAGATGCAGTGGTGTTTGTGGCTGAAGGCCTAGTCCAATGGGCGGGCCGCGCTCGTAACGTGGAAGACGCTTTAGGTCTGCCAGACCCGTTCCCGTGGGCCCGGGACTGGAGTTCCAGTGAAGTGGAACAAGCTTTACGGGAAGCCCGCGAATGGGAGGGTTACATTCTGCCGGGGCTGGTAGACATCCATTGTCACGGTGGCGGCGGGCAGTCCTTTCCAGACGCTACTACCGTAGAAGAAGCCCTGATTGCAGTCCATGAACACCGCCGCCATGGCACCACTTCTGTGGTGGCTTCCCTGGTTACTGATGCTCCCGAGGTATTAGCCCGGCAAACCGGACTGTTAGCTCGGTTGTGTCAAGCCGGTGAGTTAACTGGCATTCACCTAGAGGGGCCGTTTTTGTCACCGGCACGCGCGGGGGCGCAAGATCCGGCAAACTTGCGTGATCCGGATCCGGAATTGGTGCGCATATTGGCTCAAGCCGGTGCCGGTTGGATAGTGGCCATCACTTTGGCGCCAGAGCTGCCGGGAGTATTGAGAGCGCCCGATGCCGCGGGGACAGCAGTAGGTCTCAGCCACAGTACGGGTGGGTTCCCCGCCGGGCCAGGTGGCTGGTTGGACGAATCCCCCTTTAGTGGCGAGGCGGCATCGGCCCTACTGCAAGCCGTAGCGGATGCCGGAATAGTGCCGTTCTTTGGCCACACCGACTGTTCGGCACCCCAAATGGCGCGGGCGGTACGGGCGGCCATAGCGGCTATGGATCAATCAAAAGTCCCGTTTGGATCCGGCCAGCGCCCGGGCGCTACTCACCTGTTTAACGGGATGCGTCCCATTCACCACCGTGACCCCGGCCCCGCTATGCAGGCCCTTGCCGAGGCTGGTGCCGGCGCAATGGCAGTAGAACTGGTTGCCGATGGCATTCACTTGGATCCTCAGCTGGTAGCAGATGTATTCCGTCTGGTGGACTCGGATTGTGTGGTGCTAGTAACTGATGCCATGGCCGCTGCTGGCATGGCCGATGGCCAATATCAGCTAGGTCCTATGGCTGTCACGGTGGCTGATGGCGTGGCCCGATTAACCCAAGGACACAACATTGCGGGCGGTACTGCCCACCTGATAGACGTGGTGCGGTCAGTCTGGCGAGACTCGGGAGTGCCTTTAGCTGAGGCGGTGCGAGCTGCCGCCCTAAACCCAGCCCGAGTATTAGGACGCGAAGGTTCAGTCGGTTCTCTACAACAAGGTAAGCGGGCGGATTTGGTTCTAACTGATTTGAACCTGAACCCGATTGAGGTGTACCGGGAAGGCCGCCGCGCGGACCTAATTTGAAACAAATTGTTGCGGATTGCCTCATTCCTAAGCATGGGCTATGAGTCAATTGGTAAGGTATCGGGAACTTGTAGCGTTTTCTGGTTGGTGAAGTTGCACACTGGTCAACGTTGACACCAAGTCCGAAGCCCTAGGAGAAAAATGTCTAGACTGACCGAACTGTCAATCCGCAACCGTGCGGTGACGGCTCTGCTGACGCTCGCCATAGTGGCTGGAGGCTATTTTGCACTGAACGGCCTCAAACTTGAAATGATACCATCGGTAGAAATGCCGATGGCTATGGTTTCCGCGAAATACGAGGGCGTATCAGCTGAACAGGTGGAAAAACAATTAGCAGAACCCGTAGAAGGCGCTATTGAATTAGCTCCCGGCGTGGAATCGGTATCCACTACATCAGTTGACTCGGCTCTATATTCCGTGGCCCAATTTCGTTACGGTACAGACCTAAACGCTGCGAACGAAAAACTTTCAACGGCGCTGAATCGGATACTTCCCCTACTTCCGGATGAGGTAGAAATAAATGTCCTGACCGGCTCTATGGAAGATTTGCCCGTAATTAATATGGCGGTCCGGGGAGATGACACCGCAGCGTTAGATAACTTAGTAAACGGTGTCCTAGCACCACGCTTATCCCGATTGGAAAACGTACGCACTGTCAGCGTGAGCGGCTTTATACCCGACGAGATAGTGATCAAACCTCGCACCGAAGATTTAACCGCCCACCGGGTAACCATTGAGCAGATTAAGTCAGTATTGGTAAATAACGGTGTAGCTATACCAGCCGGCCAGGTAGTACAAAACGACATGAGCTTGAATGTTCAAGCCGGTCAAGCTATAGCTAGCTTAGAAGAACTCAAGGAGTTACGAATCACGCCTACTCCGGTGAGCCCAGCTCCTTCAGCAACAGGCCAGCTTGGTTTAGGGGATGGCACAGGCCAAGCGGTTCCGGGTGCCGGTGCCGCGGAGCAGGCGGTTCCGAGTCCGGTTGAGCCCGTGCCGAAGGTTACATTGGGAGAGGTAGCTGATGTAGAACGTCAACCCGAAGCAGCTAAAACCATAGCTCGGCTCAACGGAGAGACCGCAGTCTCGCTTCAAGTTACCAAGATCCCGGAAGGTAACTCGGTGGCTGTATCACAGTCGATACACCAAGTGTTGGATTCACTACAAGAAACTTTTGATAAGGCCGGTCTAGATACCGGGATAGTCTTTGATCAAGCTCCTTTTATTGAGGATTCAGTTTCCGGTTTAGTAGAAGAAGGTATTTTAGGCTTAATTTTTGCGGTGCTTGTAATACTACTATTCTTACGGTCACCCCGAGCTACTTTAGTTTCAGCAGTATCTATACCGTTATCGTTGTTGATGACCTTGATTGCGATGAGCTGGACCGGGCAGACTCTCAACATTTTGACTTTAGCGGCTATCACAGTAGCAGTGGGCCGGGTGGTGGATGATTCCATTGTGGTGACCGAAAATATCAAGCGTCACCTGTCTTATGGGGCGCCAAAACAGACCGCGATTCTCCGTGGTGTTAAGGAAGTAGCCGTGGCGGTGGCTTCTTCCACCTTATGTACAGTGGCGGTATTTATCCCCCTTGTGTTTGTGGGTGGTATTGCAGGGGAGATGTTCCGTCCGTTTGGTTTGACTGTAGCGATTGCTTTGCTGGCATCTTTACTAGTAGCGCTAACCATAGTGCCAGTGTTGGCGTATTGGTTTGTGCAAGCGCCCCTGCCAGACCAAAAAGTGGAACAAGAGCAACAACAAATTTTGGCCGAGCAACGCGAGCGCCGGGGATTTTGGCAACGGTTGTACCTACCTTTACTACGTAAATCCTTGCTGCATCCCGTAATTACGCTCATAGTTGCGCTGGCCATGGTGGGGTTAACCGGAGTGTTGGTACCACGCCTAGAAACAAACTTTCTGGGAAATGTAGGCGGCAATACTTTGACCGTCAACCAATATTTCCGAGCGGGTACCTCTTTAGAAGTAGAAGACGAACAGGCCCGTAAAACCGAAGCGGCCATGGCAGAGGTAGACGGGGTGGGAAATATCATGTCCAGAGTGGGTCCCGCTGGTGTTACTGCGTTCGGGTTTTCCACTCAGCCCTTAGCGGTCTACTACGTAACGCTAGAGCGTGGATCTGACACTTCAGTCTTGGTGGATAAGGTACGCCGCCAGGTGATCGAGTCTTCAGGCGAAGCAGTAGCCCAAAGCTCCGTGAGCCCTTCAGAAGCAGCCATATTGATGGCCACCACGGTAGAAATAGTGGTGCGGGCTCCCGATCAAGAATCCCTGACTACCGCCACGGATCAGGTTCGGAAGGCAGCCCAAGCCGTACCCGGCGCCATCGACGTGGTGGATAACCTTTCGGAAGACCAATCCAGAGTGCAAGTCACCATGGATCGAGACAAAGTAGCTGAATACGGCCTAACTGAAACCCAAACTGCAGTAATGCTGCAGGGCCTGATGGAACCTGCCCGAATCGGAACCCTGGAAGACCCCGAAACGGGCGATGTGCCAGTACTGCTCTCATTGGGGGACCCGGCACATGACGTAGATGAGCTGAAACAAATCCCGGTGCTAAACACTCCAGACGGTGATGTTCTATTAGAGGAGTTGGCGCAGGTAGAAGTGACACGTCAACCGGTCTCGCTTAGCCGCACCGACGGCCAACGGTCCTCCACCATTACGGTGACGCCAACAAACGCAGACCTAGGTTCATTAACGGGGGCACTAGGTGAGGCGATAGCAGGGATTGATCTACCGTCTGGTGTAAGCGTAGACATAGGTGGAGCATCCGCTGATATGGGGGAAGCGTTCACTGACCTGATAGCTGGCATAGTGATCGCAGTACTAATGGTGTTCATCTTGATGGTGGGCACATTTGGATCCATGGTCCAACCCTTCTTGCTGTTGGTTTCAGTACCACTGGCCGCTACTGGCGCATTGGCAGCTCTACTACTAACCGACACCCCGTTGGGGGTAGCAGCGTTCATTGGCATGCTGCTGTTAGTAGGAGTAGTGGTAGCTAACGCAATTGTGCTGATAGATCTTATAAACCAATACCGCGCTTCTGGGATGAAATTGGCGTGGGCCATTGAGGAGGGCGCTCGCAAACGTCTGCGCCCCATTTTGATGACCGCGGGCGCCACCGTGTTTGCACTAACCCCGATGGCGATTGGTTTGACCGGCGGTGGGGGTGCGTTTATATCCCAACCTTTAGCGTTAGTGGTGATTGGTGGATTAGTCACCTCAACCTTCCTGACCCTAGTGGTGGTGCCGGTTTTGTATCAGATCGAAGTGAAAACCCGGCAACGATTCCAGGCACGGCGGCAGGCGCGGGCGGAAGTGCGCG
>JAISMT010000108.1 GCA_031276585.1 Bifidobacteriaceae bacterium | reverse complement strand
TTACGCCGCCGCCGCCGCCGTTGGCTGGTGTTGTCTTTTGGCCTGTTGGCCAGCCTATATGTCGCAGCCGCTTCTGGTTTGACCTGGTTAGAACCTATTACCGGACTGTGGTACTCGGACCGCAGCCGCTTGGGGCCCCTACTGACGGTGGTAGGGATTCCTCTGGTGCTACAAGGTTTGGGCTGGGTGCTGGGAGTTCGGAAAACCCCCCAGACCCGAAGCTGGGGGCTACCGGGCTGGGTGGCGGTTGTAACCGTGATTGGTCTGGTAACAGCAGTGGGTTTGACAGTGGTGCGGCCCTTTAGGCTCCATGCCACCTACTACCGGGTGCCAGTATCTAGCCCGGCAGGCGCTGACCGATTTTTTGACCAAGCAGAATTGGCAATGCTGCAGCGTTTGGGCACTGAGTTGGACCGCAATGGAATGGTATTGGGGGATCCGGCTAACGGCTCGGCCTTCTTGTATTCCCTGAACGGCCAACCGGTGGTGTTTCCCCACCTTTCAGGGTCTTGGGACCAGCCCCGGCGGTACTTACGGGAGCACTTTGGTGACCTAGGCCGGGATCCAGCTGTATGCCAGGCCGTGAACAAACTTGGGGTGAAGTATTTCTACCTTGATTCTGAGACTTGGTACGGCGACAGTTCCTTCGCTGCCATGACCCAAGGTTTACAGCGGGAAGGTAACTTGGAGCTGATAGACCAAGGCGGTACCGCTGCGGTCTACCGAATCACAGCCTGCGGGGACGCTTGACCGCTACTAGTAGGCCGTCTCCGGCGGCGTTCAACGCCAACGTTATATCATCACGTTCCCGCAGTTCCCGGCCCACTTCGCGGACGGTTACAGTAACGGGATCACGGCGGGCCGGATCAGGGACCCGCCCGTGAAATAACGCTCCATCCACCGCTAACACGCCTCCAGGACGCAACAAACGGAGCGCATCTACCAGCCGGTCTTGGTAATCAAGTTTGTTACCGCCCAACAGCACCAAATCATAGGCACCGTCCGCAAGACGAGGTAACACTTCTGCTGGTCGGGAGTTGATGAGCCGTACTTGGGCGGCTGTAACACCGGCTTCTTGTAACGCTTGCCGGGCGGCGTGTTGATGCTCGGCTTCCACGTCTACTGAGGTCACAATTCCGCCCTCTGGCATGGCGCTGAGCAGGTGAATTATGGCCACGCCAGCACTAGTGCCAATCTCAACCGCATTGCCTGCCTTCACGGCGCCGGCCAAAACCTCCAACAAAGCGCCAGCTCCGGGGCTTGGTGCTGGTACCCCAAGTTCTTTGGCGCGAGCCCGGGCGTGGGCTAAAGCGGTGGATTCGGGAATGAAGTCTTCGGCGAATACCCAGTTCGCTACATAGTCCACGCCGCCAGCCATACCCATGATGGTATCGGACCGGCCAAATCCAGATTCCTAGCCCGTATCGACCGGCTTTTCCCCATCGTGTTAAAGAAATATGTAATGACAAATCCCTAAAACTGGACGTTAGGGCACCGTTTAGAAACATTACGAGTTGTACTGTTGGTGGGACCAGGAATTCCCACCTCACCCCAAGTCCTGGCTCATCCCAAGGAAGGTTTCAATGCAGGCCACCGCCATCCGGACGCCGGAGATCACTACTGGTGCTTCGCGTGCCCCCCGGGTTAACCGAGCTTTGGCTGTTATCCCGGCCCGGCCGGTGGGGTTCGATCCCGGCCAGTTGAGTTGGTCTCAGATTGCGGAACAGTATTACGGGCCGGTGTTTCGCCACGCATACAAGTTGACCCAGAACCGTTCCGATGCTGAAGACCTAACGCAAGACACCTTCTGTAAAGTTTTCCGTTCCTTAGACCACTACCATCAGCGGCCGGGTGGCAGCTTTGAAGGTTGGTTGCGGCGAATTACCACTAACTTGTTTTTGGATTCGAAACGCCGCCAAGCGCGGATTCGCATGGAAGCGTTAAGCGATGAGGCTGGAGATTTTGAAGACACCCAGGCTGGACCCGAGCGGCTGGTGGAAGTGCTGAGTGCCAATGCCAGCCTGGCAAGCGCACTGCAGCGTCTGAATCCGGCCTTGTTAGAAGCTTTAGTGATGCGGGATGTGGAAGGGCGCAGTCACCAGGAAATAGCCGGGGAACTGGGAGTGGCGCCGGGTACCGTACGTTCCCGTTTGCACCGCGCCCGGGCTCAAGCGCGGGCGGTCATTGAACCGTAGGTATGCCCTCTGCTGCCCCTTTGGTGACAGTGAACATGGGTGGTGAGAGCGGGGGAATGGGCTCCACGGATAGGAAGGCGTTGTTATGGCGCTTAGGTCGCCGGGGAAACTGTCGCGGTAATAGTCAAGAATCAGTCAAATAATGGCCACACTTTAGCCGGGATTGGCCTAGAATCCTTGTATGGCGCGTATCTATTTGGCAGAAGACGATTCGGCGATAGCTGAACCCCTCGCCCGCGCGTTGGGGCGGGAGGGATATGAGGTTTCGGTGTTTGGCACCGGCCAGGAAGTGCTGGATGCTCCCACTGGTGCCGATCTGGTAATCCTGGATCTGGGTTTACCAGACATGGATGGACTTGATGTGGCCCGGGCTCTACGGTCCCGCAGCAAGTTGCCCCCCATTTTGATTTTGACAGCCCGGGCGGACGAGGTGGACTTGGTGGTAGGTCTAGATGCCGGGGCGGACGATTACGTGACTAAGCCGTTCCGTTTGGCGGAATTGTTGGCGCGAGTTAGGGCCTTATTGCGCCGCTCGGGAGCAGAAGGGCCCCAAGGAGATGAGCTGCGGTCGCAGGACATTCGCTTGGATGTGGCGGCGCACCGCGCTTTCCACGGACAACGTGAACTTCACCTCACCGCTAAAGAATTCGATTTACTCAAAGCTTTGGTGCGGGAAGCCGGTTCGGTGGTGAGCCGCGATGCCCTGATGCGGGAAGTTTGGGGTCCGGACCCGTCTGGCTCTACCAAAACTTTGGACATGCACATCTCGTGGTTGCGTCGCAAACTAGGAGACGATGCCGCTTCGCCGCGTTACATTTCCACGGTACGTGGAATGGGTTTTCGTTTCGAGACGAACAGTTAGAAGACGCCCCCCAGAATCTCCTCGCTCTGGGCGCCCCGTCCAAGCTCGAATCCTTTGCGGGGACCTCGAGAAAGAAAAACTCAGTTCAAGTGTCAAAGTTTCAGACCCCTAGTGGGGATAGAGGCCCGTGCGGCGCCGTTTGATGGTAGCCACCACCTGGGCGGTGGTGGTAG
>JAISMT010000099.1 GCA_031276585.1 Bifidobacteriaceae bacterium | reverse complement strand
CTATTGGTTCCAGGGCTGGTGGCGTTGGTATTAGTAGCGATAGTGGCGCCGTGGGGACGTAAGTTGCGTCTAATCTGGACCGCGTTACCTGCGTTGGCCTTGTTTTTACCGTTGCTTTGGTCAGTGGTTACGGGTGGGCCTTGGCGGCAACTGTTAGCTGATCCGGGACCGGTACTTGATTACCCGGCGGCATCTTTCCCCCTGCAGCTCTTGGGTTGGTCTTCTCCGCCTCCTTTACCAGCAGTGCTTCCCGCTGCTTGGGCTAGTACAGCGGCTGCCCTGGTGCTGGGAGCAGCCGTGTTAGCTGGTGGCCTGAGCCTATTACGGCGGGGTACTCCCGGCCGGGCAGTGCGTTTGGGGTGGCTATTGGCATTAGAAGGCGCCGGAGTGGTCTTTGTGGCTGGGCGGTTGGCGGTCTCGGTAGATGGTTTAACGCCGGTACGGCTGTGGTCTGGTGCTGGAGCCAGCCTGGCTCTGCTGGGGGTACTGGTAGCACTGGCGGTGGGTCTAAACGGTTTAGTGGGAGAGGGCCAAGAGAAGGGCCCTGGCCTGCGTCCGGTAGTGGCAGGGTTGGTGGTGGCGGCTTTACTGGTTGGTCCGGTGGCCGGAAGTGCTTTAGCGGTGTGGCAACGTTGGAACCATTCCGAGCTCAGACGGACCGCCACAGAACAGGTTCCTCCCATCGCAGTGGAAGAAGCCAACGGAGATAGGGGCACTTACACTCTGACCTTAGCCACTGCTGAAAGTGGTGCACTGGTCTGGGACCTGATGCGAGGGGCCGGACGCCAAATCAGTGACCCGTTAGGGCTGTTAGGGGCACGTAACTTGCAGGGTTGGCCCGGGCAGTTGCAAGGGCCCGACCAAGCTGACCAGTTCATCAACCAGACTGCGGCTGCAATAGTGGCCCGCAACCCCGGGACCGCCGCACTGGACTTGGCCACTGCCGGTATTGGTTTCGTTTTGGCCAGTGCCGCCGATGGCGTTTTGACAGCGGCTTTGGATGCTACGCCAGGGTTAACGCGGCTAGCTGAATCTGCTGGCCGGGTGGTGTGGCGGGTCGCACCCGAAGGGCTGGAATTATCCGGACGGCAGGTGGATGCTGCTGCCCGGCTACATCTGGTAGAAAACGGCCAAGCCACGGCCCTGGATTCTGGTCCCGGTACTTCAATAAGCCTCGACTTACCCAACGGCCCCGCCGGGCGGTTAGTGGTGTTGGCAGAAAGAGCAGCGAATGGTTGGCGGGCCACTTTAGAGGGCGAACCGCTCAAAACGGTGGGTGGTGAACCTAGTTGGACCCAAACTTTTGAACTGCCAGCCGGTGGTGGTGAGCTGCGCATCTGGTACCACCGGCCGTGGTGGTTGGTGGCCACCAGAACCGTGATCTTGGCATTAGCTGTTCTAGTGGCCGTGCCTATTCGGCGCACCGCGGTAGAACGGGAGGAATTCTGATGGAAACGGTGAAACGTACCGTCTCCATCTTGATGGCGTTAGCTTTGGTGATTGCGCTGGGTGGCCTTATCTGGGCGGATCAACGTTACCCGGCCCCGGCGGCATCGGCCGGGCAAGCGGCTGCTGTGGAAGTAGCCCCTGGTGACTCCCTCGCGGTCTGTCCGGGGGCGCTTGCGTTGCCGGGTGAAGGCGAAGATGAGGTGGTCTATGACCCGCGCTTTGACCCCAACCCCACTTCGGTAGAAGCCATCACCCGGACGGTAGTGGAAGGCGGTAACGGCGGGCGCGCCAACCTCTTAGAGGGAGATCAGCCCACCATTTTGGCTGAGCCTTTGTCGGTGGCCACCACTACAGTTGAGACAACCCCATTCCAAGTGGAAGCCTATTCTTCTGACACTGCTCCAGCCATTGCTACCGGGGGTGTATATCAGCACATTGCCGACGGCGATTTACGAGGAGTGGCTGCCGCTAGTTGTGTACCACCGGCCATCGAATCCTGGATTGTGGCGGGTTCCACCGAACCGGGTTCTTCCGCCCGGTTGATTTTGGTCAACCCCGGGTACACCACGGTTACCGCGGATCTAACCCTGTGGGATGGGGCAGGCCTAGTGGAAGCAGTAGGGCTAACTGGTTTGGTAGTGCCAGCCGGTTCCCAACGGGTGGTCTTATTAGAAGGTTTCGTGGGCGATGCCGCTCGCTTGGCGGTACGTGTCACCGCTGCCGGTGGTGAACTGGCCGCTTTTCTGCAGCATTCTCGACTCCAAGGTTTAGTGCAGGGTGGGGTCGAGATAGCGGTGCCTAGCGCCGCGCCTGCCACCACCGTCATGGTTCCGGGTCTCAACTTGACGGAATCTTCTTTTGATTCGCCCCGGGTTTCTACTTTAAGGGTCCTGAATCCCGGTACTGCTCCAGCCCAAATCGCGGTGCAACTCTGGGGTCCAGATGGTAAAACCACGCTACCGGGTTTGGAAGACGCTCAGGTGAACCCGGGTCTGGTGACTGATCTGTCTTTGGGGGGACTCCCCGCCGGGTACTACGCAGCGGTTATTAGTTCTGACCAACCAGTGGTGGCCGCTGGCTTTTCCTTACGAGCGGAAGAAGATTCCAGTCCGGAAGAATTTGCTTGGAGTGCTGCTCCCGTACCCGCCGAACACGGATTCGTAGTGCTGCCTGCTTCTGATCTTTCGGCCACTTTGACCGCTGGTTCTGGTGTTGATTCGACTTTGACAGTAACCCCCGTGAACCCCAGTGGGGAACTAGGAGAGCCCACCACCTTTGAGTTGAAAGCCGGAACCATCGAGGCCTGGGATTTGGAAACTTTAGGGGCAGCGGCTGAGGATGCGGCTCTGGAGTTCCAGTGGGAAGCTGAACCAGGTCTGTTGGCTCTGGTGGTAAGTGCCGACCAAGCTGACGGCGAGTTGATCTCAGTGTTAGCTCCAGAAGGGCGTTGGGCTACCGCCACCACCGTGAAGGTTTACCCGGCTTTACCTTGAAGGGTTACTTTAGTGGGGTGCACCGCCACCCCACCTCTACGCAAGAGTTGTTAGCTGACGGCCGTTTGCCTCGCCGGGTGGGCGCTCGCCGCCGGGACCGGCGGGGGCACGGGAGGCGGGGTCCATTACTGCCCCCAGCACTTCCCGGAGCTTTAACCCGGTCGCAGCTGTTTGATGACCACGTTCGGGCGGCTTTGGTTCGCTTGGAACGGCAGTGGGGGAGCCGTCTGGCCCGCACTGAAGTGGCGGTGGAGGAGGTTCCGCCTTCAGATGGGCCTTTTTGGGAAGACGGCGTACCGTTGGGGCGTTCTTTCCCGGCGGGGGATGGGTTAGCGGACCGGGTGGTGCTCTACCGGCGCCCCATCGAGGCCCGGGCTTATGATTTCGCGGATCTAGCGTTACT
>JAISMT010000095.1 GCA_031276585.1 Bifidobacteriaceae bacterium | reverse complement strand
CGCATCTTGGATCACATCAGCTGCTCTATCCACTCCGGCGAAGCGGTAGGTCTGCTTGGTGCTAATGGATCAGGGAAGTCCACCCTGGTCAAAGCCTTGCTGGGGTTAATTCCCATCGGCTCGGGCCAGGTACAACTGTTTGGCCAGACCCCGGGACGTCGCGTGCCTTGGGGCCGGGTGGCGTATGTACCGCAGGACTCCCCTGCGGGAGCCGGCGTGCCTACTTCGGCATTAGAGGTGGTGATGGCGGGCACACTTACCGGCTGGCGGCCCTGGTTGCCGCGGGACGCTAAACCACGCGCTCTGGCAGCCCTAGATCAAGTGGGTTTAGCAGATCGGGCCCGCGACCGGTTGAAGGATTTTTCCGGTGGTCAACGCCATCGTGTGTTATTGGCCCGGGCTTTGGTGCGTCAACCAGAGTTGTTGATTATGGATGAGCCTTTAGCGGGGGTGGATGATTCCTCAGCTGAACTGCTGGTAGATGCCCTACGCCGCCGAACGGACCTGACTACGTTGGTGGTACTGCACCAACCGGGTCCTTTCGCGGATTACCTGACTCGAGGCCTGCAGCTTGACCAGGGACGCCTGGTGGCGGAGGGCACTTTGGCGGAGTTAGCCCCTGGTTTACCTCAGCACCACCACCATGACGCCCCCACTCCGCGCCGTTCGCAAACCCCTCAATTGGATTTCCCTTTGCCCCGTACAGCATCAGCATCTGAGGTCACTTCAGCATGAACGGTTATTTGGAGTATTGGGGTCAGATGTTGGCGGATCCCACTATGCAACGGGCGCTGTTAGTGGCGTTGGTGGTAGGAGCGGCTGCCCCGGTGGTAGGCACTTTCTTGGTCCAGCGGCGCTTGGCGTTATTAGGTGACGGTATTGGCCATGTGGCGCTCACCGGCGTGGCTTTGGGGTGGCTGATTGGGGCTGGGTTAGGCCTTGAACCAGGAGCGTTAGCCATTCCGGGTGCGGTGGTGGCTTCAGTGGTGGGTGCGGTGGTGATCGAGTTGGTGAGTGCTTCTGGCCGCACTTCTGGTGACTTAGCTTTGGCTTTGATGTTCTATGGCGGTATTGCCGGCGGCGCTGCGCTCATCAAAGTAGCCGGTGGCACTTCAGCCACCTTGGTGGCTTATTTGTTTGGTTCGCTGTCCACGCTTTCTCCGTCCGATGTTGCTACCTCGGGTCTATTAGCGGGTGTGATCTTGGTTTTGGGAGTGGCGGGACGGTGGGCTTTATTCGTTTCTGGTTCCGACCAACCCTTTGCTCAAGCTTGTGGAATACCCACTCGGATCTGGAACGTACTTAGTGCTGCTTTGGCTGCCCTCACCGTTGCGGTGGCCATGCGCGTCGTAGGGCTATTGCTAGTGAGTGCCTTGATGATTGTGCCTGTAGCGATAACACAGCTAGTAACCAGGTCCTTTGGGCGTACGATGGCGTCCGCAGCTGTCCTGGGATCTATTACCGGGGCAGCTGGGTTGGTCTTGGCCTACTGGTACGATTTGCCGCCCGGCGCCACCATCGTGGTGCTGGCCATCATCTTGTATGCATTAGCCGCTCTGGGCCATCCGGTAATGGATAAATTTAGAGCAAGAAAGGGCAGGGTATATGACCCGGCGTAATAGCAAGGCCCGCGCCATAGTTCTCGAAGGACTACGGGAGGCGGGTGCATTTCGGTCGGCACAGGCCTTGCACATGGAGTTAATGGGAGCGGGCCATTCGGTGAGTTTGGCCACGGTTTACCGGAACCTTCAAGTGTTGGAATCTGACGGTGTAGTTGATTCGATGCGGACGGAAGGCGCGGAAACTATCTACCGTGTTTGCGGTCAAAAAGAGCATCACCATCACCTAGTGTGCCGCTCCTGTGGAGCCTCAACCATCGTGCAAAAACCGGACTTTGAGCGGTGGGCTGAGTCAGTGGCCAGTGATGCTGGTTTCACTGAAACAACCCACAACCTAGAGTTCATCGGTCTTTGCCCGGCCTGTTCCAACTGAAACACTAACCACTTGGTGTGACACAACCTCTCAATACCTCAGTTCTTTGATATTTGAATCGAGTTTGTAGTCGCCTCAGGTGCCTTTAGTTGGTACCGCCGTAGCGCCGGTCCCGGCCAGCGTATTGCCCGATGGCGTCCCACAGGTCCCGGCGGTCCACCTCGGGCCACAGCTTGGAGCTAAAGACCAATTCGGCGTAAGCCGCCTGCCAGATCAGGAAGTTGGACGTACGCTGCTCGCCACTGGTGCGCCAGAACAAGTCAACGTCTGGCGTGCCCAGTGCCGCATCGAGCGTCTCCTCCGTCACTGTGACGCCTTGTGCTGCCAGTTCGGCCGCCGCTGCCGCTAACTCGGCCCGCCCGCCGTAGTTGACGCATAAGTTGAGCGTCAAACCGGTGTTGTGCTGGGTCAAACGCACGGCATCGTCTAATTCGGTTATCACTGAGGGCCAAAGTCTCCTGCGTTGTCCCGTCCACTGCACCCGTACCCCCCAGGAATGGAACAGGTCGCGGCGGCGGCGCAACACGTTGCGCGAATAGCCCATCAGGAAGCGTACCTCAGAAGGCGAACGTTTCCAATTCTCGGTAGAGAAAGCGTAAACGGAGAGCCATTGGACCCCTACTTCGATGGCGCCTGCCACCACTTCGACTAGAGCTTCCTCGCCCGCACGGTGGCCTTCCGTGCGGGGCAAACCCCGGGAAACGGCCCAGCGGCCGTTTCCGTCCATAACTACCGCCACGTGGCGGGGTACCGCGTCCGGTGGCAACTTGGGAGCCACGGCACCAGAGGGATGTGCTGGCGGGCGAGTCGGATTGGGCACCGGATCAGGTTACCGGCTTCGGCTGGCTTAACACTAAGGCCCCAAGTCCTTACCGGTCGGTAAAAACTACGCTAGGCCACCTACTTTAATCAAGCCCGCTCCACCAAACGCAGCGCTTTGATGGCTCTTTCCAAGTGGAACTGAGCAAAAGCACCCACCAAACCAGCCGCTTCTTGGGTTTGGACCGGGTTAGCCCGAGCCACTTGTTCCCAGTCGCCTTCCAACAACGCTCCAAGAAGGTCCACGGTCCCGGCCGCTGGCGCCGCCGAACCGGGCGGTCGGCACTCTTGGCACACCATCCCTCCGGCAGCTGGCGCAAAAGCTCGGTGGGGACCAGGAGCACCACAACGGGCACAGTCCCCCAAAGTGGGTGCATAGCCAGCTAATGCCAGCGACCGCAGCAGGTAGGAATCCAACACCGAACCGGGCGCCACTGCCCCCCGAGCTAGAGCCGCCGTAGCCCCCAAGGTAAGCCGGTAAAGCGCTCGGGCGGGAACGTGTTCCACCGGACTGAGTTTGTCAGCCGTTTCAGCTACGGCACTGCCCGCGGTGTACGCCGGGTAGTAGCCCATGATGGGCGCACCGTAGGCCGCTAAGGTTTCCGCTTGGGTTACCGTATCCAGGTTGCGGCCTTCATAAAGCTGCAAATCCACATGCATAAATGGTTCCAAACGAGCCCCAAAGCGGGAGTTTTGGCGGCGCACTCCTTTGGCCACCGCCCGCACTTTGCCGTGGTCCCGGGTTAGGAGCGTGACAATGCGGTCCGCTTCCCCCAACTTATGGGTACGCAGCACCAGCCCCGCATCCCGGTAGATCGCCACCCCGGTATTGTCTCAAGGTCCAACCTAAGAGGCCAGCACCCCACTCAACCACACGGCCCACCAGGCAGCGTAAGACAACCACAACGGCACCATAATCAACCTTACGTTGCCGGCAACATAACCATGAGTATCGTCGTCGTCTTTTCCAGGCAACCTTCAGGCCGCATTCAGGACAGTCAGGGTGCTGCCGTGACCAACCGCGAGTAGCGTTGTCTGGCCCCCTCGCCGGTGGTCCCGAGAACCAGGCCGATCCGGTGCCAGGACCATCCGCTGGCGCGGGCGTCCGCAACAGCTTCACCCATGACAGCCTCGGCTTGTCGCAAGTGGAATTCGCGGGCGGCAACGGCCTGGATCAAGCGCACGTCCGGCGGGAGGCTATCACCCTGTTCATAGACGGTCGCAGCCGCCGGATCGAATGCAGTGAAACGGCGCTCCAAATCGATCCCCTGGTCTGTGTTAATAGTGGTCATATTCTTCACCGTTTTCGTTGTGGCTTTGTTGGGAGAAACTTCTGGCGCGCGGGACGCATAGCGTGGATGATTGCCTGGTTACCATCGCGTAGCACAGCGACTCCAACTTCCATCACGCGGCCAGCCCGGTCAGGTCCCACGAACATGACCAGGCCGTCGTCTTGGCGGTAAATTCGCACGGCGAAGGCCACAGCGTGAAGCAGGTCCTCATCCGAGTAGCCGCGCTTCCGGGCACTGTCAAGGATCGGCAGTTCCACAGGACCAAGTCTAGCTTGCCAAGATATAGTTGCCAATACCAACTTGGCCACGTTTTGATCCCTTGCCAGCGGTTGGCAAACACCTATAGGGCTTTACCCGGTTAGGCCGCCGCTGCGCTCCCCTGTGTTTACCCCCTTGTCAGAAAGGCCCCAGGAATGTTCGATCCAAGACAAGGCGAAGCCGCCGCCCGTCAACTGCTGGCCCACCCAAACATTGACCCGGCGGACCTGCCTACCATCGCGCGGGCCTTCCCCGCCCTAGCTCCAGCCGTGGCCGCCCACCCCGCGCTCATCAGTGCGGCAGCGCTGCTGTGGGTAACCAAACCGCACGGCACGTGGGAGATCATCTTCACTGCGGTCGGGGTAGCCACGCTGCTCGCCTGGCACGCTTTGGCGCCACGCCTGCTGCGGTCCGGCCGCGCTGTAGCCCACCGCTCGTTCCCGATGGGGTCCTTGTTAACAGTGGGTTTGGCGCCCTTGGGGTTGGGGTTTACTCCCCCAGCGCCGTTGGCCGTTGGGGACGAGGACCCAGTGGCGGTGCGCCGCGCCGGGATCGCCGCCACCGGCCTGGCCACAGCGCTGTTCATCGCAGTGGCGGCCTTGACCGCCGCCCCAGCCGCCCGCGCCGTTGCGGTAGCCGGCATCCTGGTGGTCTCCTCCGCCATGATCCCCTTCCCACCACTGGACGGAAGCCGCATCAACGCCAAACGCTGGGCCGAGATAGCCATCACAATAGTCCTGATGGTTGCCTCCGCCGCCGTCGCGCTGTTGATCGTGTGACAGCACCCGCCCCCACTTCCCCAGCGCGCCCGAACCAGCCCGGTTGGCTCCGACCAGGGTATTTCCCCTTGCTTGTGCCTCACAGCGCTGTAGAGGGGCTGCCATTGAGGGCGACTCCTCCTTCTGCCCCCCGCCGCTCAGCACCACCTCCAACCACAAATCTGACCCACATCTATCCTGGTTACGCTAGCGTAGGTTCGCTGTAGACTGGCTGGCGTGCAAACCATGTCCATCCCAGCAAACACTGAAGTTGATTCCAGCTGGAACATTATTTCGATGTTCCAGCGTCGCCTGGAAAACGACCCGGACCAGACCCTAATTGAAATCCAGCAAGCAGACGGCAACTGGACCCCCATAAGTGCCCAACAATTTGACGCAGATGTCAAAGCGGTAGCTAAAGGGCTGGTAGCGCTAGGGGTGCAACCGGAACACCGGATCGCCATCATGTCGCGCACTTCTTATGAGTGGACTTTATTGGATTACGCCATTTGGACGGCCGGAGCAGTGCCCGTCCCCATCTATGAGACCAGTTCGGTAGATCAAGTGCATTGGATTTGCTCTGACGCCAATGTTTTTGGTGTTTTTGCGGAGACTTCTGCCCACGCCATGATCATTGAAGCCGCCCGGGCGGACTTACCAAGTTTGAAACAAGTTTGGCAATTGGGTCAGGGGGCTATCTCGGCCCTGAAACAGGTAGGGACGCGCGTGGAGGACGCGGAAATTGAACAGCGCCGTACCCGAGCTCAAGGCCAAGACCTGGCCACCATTATTTACACCTCCGGCACTACCGGGCGGCCTAAGGGCACCGAACTGACTCAT
>JAISMT010000047.1 GCA_031276585.1 Bifidobacteriaceae bacterium | reverse complement strand
TGGCAGAATTGGGCCGTGCGTGTGTTGCTTGTGGAAGATGAACCTTATATGGCGGAAGCGATCCGTGATGGACTCCGTCTTGAGGCAATAGCCGCCGATATCGCAGGTGATGGTGTTGTGGCTTTGGAATTATTGGAAATAAACCAATACGACATCGCTGTATTAGACCGGGACATTCCCGGACCTTCGGGCGACCAGATCGCAGAGCGGATTGTAGCCTCAAACAGCGGCATACCCATTTTGATGCTAACCGCCGCCGGCCGTATTGACGACAAGGCCTCTGGTTTTGCGTTAGGGGTTGATGATTACCTGACTAAACCGTTTGACATGCGGGAGCTGGTGTTTAGGCTCCGAGCATTGGCGCGGAGACGCGCTCCGGCCGTACCGCCAGTGAGGGAAATCGCTGGTTTACGGCTAGACGTGTTCCGCCGTGAGGTTTACCGTGACGGGCGGTATGTGGCTTTGACTCGTAAACAATTCGCGGTGCTGGAGATTCTAGTAACAGCGGAGGGCGGTGTGATTAGTGCCGAAGAACTCCTTGAAAAAGCCTGGGATCAGAACGCGAATCCATTTACCAACGCTGTGCGCATTACCGTCTCGGCATTACGTAAGCGTTTAGGTGAACCGTGGATCATTGCAACGGTCCCAGGGGTGGGCTACCGCATAGATACTGAGGCACAAAGCCATGACCAAGCAGCCCACCATGTCTAGTACGCCAGGCCTGAGTATCCGATTCAAGCTAGCTTGTAGTTACGTGGGGCTATTAGTGCTGGCAGGAACCCTACTATTAGCCGTGGTCTGGGTCTTCCTCTTGCGTTATGTGCCTGCGGAAGCGGTTGTACTTCCCGGCCCTGGGTCTAGCGTCTGGGGTGACCAGGCGCCAAGGCTTCATCACTTATTCATTCCGGGGCGGGGTGATTTATGGAAGGCTTTTGCTCCCCGGGCAGCTATGGCTATGGGGGTATTACTGGTGTTTAGCCTAATAGGTGGTTGGTTTTTAGCGGGTTATATGTTGCGGCCGGTGCAACAGATCGCCGATGCCGCCCGGCTGGCAGCCCAAGGTTCCCTTTCTCATCGGGTTAACTTGGTTGGACATAACGATGAGTTCGGTGAACTGGCCGATACTTTCGACATGATGTTGGCGCGTCTTGAAACCCACGTAGACGAATACCGCCGTTTTGCGGCTAACGCTTCGCATGAGCTGCGCACTCCTCTGGCGACCGCTCAATCCATGCTTGACGTAGCACTCCGAAACCCGAACCGCGACATCGATCAATTACTGCAACGGTTACACCAAGTCAACGCCAGATCTATAGCGCTAACTGAAGCGTTACTAACGCTAAGCCGAGCTGACCAACGTTCCTTTACCCCGGAACCAGTTGATTTGTCTTTGCTGGTGGAGGAGTCAATGGAGCTGTTACTTCCCTTTGCCGAACAACGGGGTGTCAACATTGAGACCGCCAGCGCGGTAACGCTAGCCTCCGGTTCCCGGACCCTATTGGGGCAGCTAACCACCAATCTGTTGCACAACGCCATTGTCCATAACTATCCAACCGAGGGCACCGTGAAGGTCGCCACCGCCGTGGTGGGTGGTTTGGCTGCCCTCACCGTGGAGAACACGGGAAACCTGCTTGACCCCCAGCTAGTTGCGACCCTAACCCAACCGTTTCAACGCGGCACCCAACGGGCCCGGTCCGGTACCCCAGGGCATGGCTTGGGTCTTGCGATTGTGCAAAGCATTGTTCAAGCCCATAAAGGAACACTAATTTTGACGCCGCAGGTCCAAGGAGGGTTACGTGTCACGGTACAGCTTCCTGTAAATCAGTCCAGCTGAAAACGCCGGTCTCCGCGGCGCAAACCGGTGACCCCTGTACTAGACCGGTAAGGGTCTCCGCAAGAGATCTGAACGCAACAAAGAGATTTGGGGGGCTGCTTCTAAAGAGCAGTTTAGTGACAAGAACCACCGGGTTTTCCGGCGTGCCCTAAACGTGCCCTAGCTTTGTCTACTTGTGTCTACCTATGTCCACTTGTGTCAATTTGGGGAGGGAAAAAACCAGCAGGCCGGGACCTAAAACTGCTGGTGAAACCAAACCGAACGTTCCTATTTAGTGGAGCTGAGGAGACTCGAACTCCCAACCCCCTCGATGCGACCGAGGTACGCTACCAATTGCGCTACAGCCCCTCGGTTTGGTTTATTGCACCACCAGTGCGGCCACTGAGTCTACCAGCACCAGCTTGAGCCCCATAGTGAAGCAGCTGGCAGCCTGCACCGGTGGAACCGGGTCAGTTACTGGCGGCGCGGCGGCGAGCGGTGATGGCACGGTCAATGTTGAGGGCGTCATCGGCGAAGATCACGCGTTCGGGAATCTTGATTTTCCCGGTAGCAGCCGATTCCAAACCTTCCGCCCGAGCTTCTTGGGCTGCCCGAGCGGTGGCGGAGGCTGCCGCTCGGCGAGCCTCCGCGTAGTCGGCCGCCGTCAATGGTTTCGGTTCCCAGCGGGGGGCTCCCGCCATGGTGGTGTAAGACGGGGGTGGAATGGGCGATGGCGTCCAAGTTTTATCGGCACTGGGGTGGGGTTTCGGAGATCCTGCAATTGTACCGCCAGCGTTTTCCGCTCCCGTATTCGCTTCCGCGGCCCGCTCTGCTTCTGCCGCCGATTTAGCGTTTATTTCATAGTCTGCTTCCGAGACGGCTAGGACTTCAGTTTGGACCGTTACCTCCCCAGATACTTCGAGTGTGGTTTCCACTACTGCTGGGCGTGAGGTGGTGAAGCGACGGGGCCGAGCCTGGGGCGGAGTGATGTCCAACACTTCGTCGGCTTCCACCGGAGCCGCCTCGACCACAGTGATTTCCAGGGGGCGCGGCAATTTATAAGCCCGTTTGCGGCTTGCTCCGTTATTACTCTTAGCAATATTCGGCCTACGTCCGTTAGTGGAGCCGCTGGTTTTCGCCCCAGCCGCGGCTGCCGGCCTAGTCTCACTGGTAGCGGAACGTTTCCCGACTGTCTCCGGAGCTTTAAGTACACTGGCGGCTCGCGCTGCGGCATCGTGCATCGGTTCGGCCTCAATTTGAGCAGTTCCACCGAACCCCCGCTCAGCGCGTTGGGCGTCTGCTTTTTGCTGTAGTAGCACCGCGCGCCGTCCGGCCGCCAACACCCCCAGCGCGATGGTTCCACAACCCACCGCCGCCCAGCCGTTTAGCCCGGCGGTAGCCCACAAGATTACGGCGCAAATGGTAAGCAGCAAGAAGCCCAAGGCTAAGGAGGCCCGGATGCGGGCGGCCCGGGCCCGTAGCTCGGACACACTGAGGGGGGCCGCTAGTTCCGCTGCGGGGGTGCCGCTCTGATGGGTAGAAATTGTTTCATGTGAAACCGGATCCGGGCACACCGGTTTAGCAGGCTTGACGGGGCGGCTGGTGGCTGGCCTTTGCATGAGTTTGGTCCTTTGCGCACTGGTGCCTCCCAACAGGGCGGCCGATGACCGCCCCGCCGGCTCGGGCTGGTTAGGAGGGTCAATCACGCGAGCGCGGGCAGAAAACCTGTCCTCCAAGGGAACCTCCGCATCGCGGATGCGGCGGCGGGTCACATGGGGGAGCAGATAGCCGATGCATAACACGCAAGCAGCTACTACAGCCAGCGCTGTTGGGACCGAACTCTCCATTTCCCCCCCAACCTATAGTCCCCCTGCACCATGAGGGGGGTAACTGTAGCGGAGTGTCGGACCAGTAAACTACAACTTTGTGATTCAAGTGGCTGGAGTGGCTATTGGGGCATAGTTGGGTCCTGTTGCCTCCGCCACCGAACCAATAATCCTTCCGGCACTTCCTCTCGCGTCAAAGCAAATATCCGGTGGTCTCGCCACCGGCCCGCCACGTGAAGAAACCGTTTCCGTACCCCCTCATCCCGGAACCCTAGTTTTTCCACCACCCGCAGTGAAGGCCGGTTTTCGGGACAAATCGCGATCTCGAGGCGGTGCAGACCGGCAGCTGTAGTGGCGTGATCAAAAGCCAACGCCACCGCGGTGGGTGCAATGCCTTGGCCCGCTACTTCTTGGGCCACCCAATAGCCTATGGTTCCGTTCAACGCCGAACCGTGGAAAATCCCCGCGACGGTCAACTGCCCCACCAAATGATCCTGATATTCAATGACCCACGGTAAGGCCAAACCCCGACGCGCTAGCCGCAAGTACCCGCGCACATAAGCCGAGAAACTGGGCGGTAGTGCAGACCCACCCCCGGGTGAAGTGGCCTCCCATGGAGACAACCAATCACGGTTAGCTTCACGCACTTGCCGC
>JAISMT010000007.1 GCA_031276585.1 Bifidobacteriaceae bacterium | reverse complement strand
CACACAACACGGCACTGTCTTCCGGATAAAAACCCAGTTGGGCCGGCAATGCTGCCAGAACATCAAGCCCGCTGGCTTGTTTTACGACGATTGGTGCAGTAGTCATGCTCCGAGTCTCGCCGCGGGACCTGCGAGGTTAAAACAGAATCTCGTCCGGTCTGTGGATAGCGTGTTATCGGCGCGCCAATCCTGGACTCAACCCTGCCTGTATTAAAAAACGGCCTGGTTTCAAACCCGGCCGCGTAACCCCAGTTCGGAGCACACGGCCTGAGTCGAGGGCGAAGAATTTAGAGTATAAAAGTGCACTCCGGGTGCACCACCTTGCAACAACTCCTGCGTCAACTTCACCGACCACTCCACCCCCACTTGGTCCAACTCACTGGGATCAGACGTTGCCGTGACTCGTTGGGACAAAGCTGAAGGCAACGGCGCTCCGGACAGTTGAATCAGTTTTTCAATTCTGCTGCGGGCGGTAACAGGCATAATGCCCGGCACTATTGGCAAAGTGGCTCCAGCCGCAGCCGCCCGGTCCCGTAACCGAAAATATGGAGCTGCCTCAAATACCACCTGAGTCAACGCAAAACTGGCTCCAGCGGCCTGTTTGGAAGCCAACACGGCGGCATCGTGCTCTAAAGACACCGCAGCAGGGTGGCCCAACGGGAAAGCCGCCACCCCCACCGGCAAATCACTAACCGAACGGATCAACTCCACCAGCTCCACGGCATACGTCAACCCGTCGGCAGTAGGAATCCACGGTGCGCTCGCCCCACCAGGTGGATCCCCGCGCAACGCCATGAAACCCGCCGCCCCGCCTTCCAAGAACCGCTCAATCACTTGACACAGCTCAGCCCGGGAATGACCACTTAACGTGAGGTGCGCTATCCGAGCAGCTAACGTCACATCTCCCAAAGCCAAGGCAGCGTTAACAGAAGCATCTTGAGCGGCCTGCGATCTAGAACCACCACCGGCGCCATAAGTGACTGAAACAAAATCGGGGGCCAGTTCCTCTAACCTGCGAGCCCGTTCCAACAACCCGACCTGGCCGGAAACATCCCGGGGAGGGTAAAACTCGAAAGACACTGAAGGTGCCTCCCGGTGGAGAGCGTCCAAAATAGTCACCGACACAACTTAGCGCGTGTAAACCGGCCCTCACCCCCAGCAAACCACCGCTCAGGTGTATTCCTCGAGCCCACCCCACAAAACCTCTTCGCTGCGCTCAAATCTTTTGCGAGGACCCCGAGCAGCCCACCCCACAAAATCTCTTCGCTCCGCTCAGATCTTTTGCGAGCACCCCGAGCAGCCCACCCCACAACATCTCCTCGCTCCGCTCAGATCTTTTGCGGGGACCCCGAGCAAGGGAAAACCTCGGCGCAAACGTTACAGCTTCAGATTCACAGTGGTCTAGTGTGGGCCCGTGAACTCGCCCTACCCAGTGGATCAGTTTTTAGCTGCGGTGGAAGCTGAACACGAAACCCAAATCACTTCCCGAGCCCAAGCCCTGGCCCGTTATGGCTTCCCTGCACTACTCGGCGTAGACGGGATTAACTACGCCCATCAAGGCGGAAGCCGCGCCATCGCTCGTCTGATAGCCACCTCCTACTGGGCTCACGGCGGGGACGCTCACGGCAACACGGTTCCATTGGAACGTATGGTGCTGGTGGCTGCCGCCCAAGAGACACACATAGATGGGGTTTTGATTCACGATGACCTGATGGACCGTTCTGCTACTCGCCGGGGACGGTCTTCCCTGCACACCCATTTCCAGCAACTTCATATCGATTCAAACTGGTCAGGTGATTCGCACCGTATGGGGGTAGCGCTAGCCCAAATATCCGGCGACGCTTTGATGGCCGTAGCCGGTGACATGTTCAACCAAGCGATGACGGGCCTCACCCAACCTGCAGCAAAATATTTGGGATGGTGGTACCGGGCGGGCCGTATAGAACAGTTTTTGGGGCAAGCCATGGATACCGTCTACCCCTATTTACCGCACCCCCCAGACCCGGAACAGATCATTGAGCAGGCTTTAGGCACCATGAAAGCCAAAACGGCCCGTTCCGTGGCTGCTCTCCCCCTAGCTATGGGTGCAGCGGGAGCTGGAGCCGACCGCCGCGAATGCCGCATCATGATGGACATTGGGCTGTTAATAGGTTCCGCTTATCAACTCCGTGATGACTTATTGGGCGCATTGGGTGACCCGGAACAAACCGGGAAACCAGTCGGTCAAGACTTGACGGACGGCAAACGTACGGTGTTAGTGGGTTTGACTATGCAATTTTTGGATCCGGTGGAGCGCCGCAACTTTGCTCAAACCTTGTTGCGAGGCGATTCTCCCCCGGTGGAAGCCCGGGTGCGCCACCTCCAAAACGTGATCCGCCAGTCCGGTGCTGTAGAAGCAGCGGAAACAATGATTCAGGAACGTCGCAACCGCGCGTGGGAACGTTTGGAAGATTCCGTTTTGGACCCAACAGGCCGCACCGCTATCACAGAAGCTTGCGATTGGCTGCTCACACCGGCTCGTTTATAGCGGGCCCATTTTAGTTTTCGTCCCTGCTAGGGGTCTAACACCACTGGCTATAGCTTTCTGCCCGGAGTCCGATGCCGCCCGGCCCGGCCGCGCTACCAGCATCAGCGTGCGGTTACCCGTAGACTCACCCAATGTGAGTACCACCCCATCCGATCCGTTGCTGGGCCAGACCATTGATGGCCGCTACCGGATGGAGTCCCGCCTAGCTCGGGGCGGTATGGCTACCGTGTACCGGGCCACCGATTTACGTTTAGACCGCCCGGTGGCAGTCAAAGTGCTGCATCCTCACTTGGCGGAAGGACGCGGTTTTGTGGACCGGTTCCGCCGGGAGGCCCGCTCGGCGGCTCGCCTAGTTCACCCTGGAATTGTGGCGGTCTATGACCAAGGCACTTGGGGTGATGCTCCTTATTTGGTGATGGAACTGGTAGAAGGCCCTAACCTGCGGACGGTAATGCTTTCTTCTGGGCTTCCCCCAGTTGGTAAAGCGCTAGATCTGATGGCGGCAGCATTGGAAGCGCTGGCTTTAGCCCATTCGGCGGGGTTTGTGCACCGCGATATCAAACCGGAAAACATTTTGGTTTCCCCGCAAGGAGGCGTCAAAGTAGCCGATTTTGGTTTGGCTCGCGCTATTTCCGAAGTCACAGCCGCTTCTTCCGGCATGGTGTTAGGTACCGTGGCTTATCTTTCACCCGAGTTGGTGGCGGAGGGCACTGCCGACACCCGCGCTGA